>JBAYIY010000006.1 GCA_041665365.1 Patescibacteria group bacterium | reverse complement strand
TTGAGACAGTTTTCAAGTCGTTATGCCATTCGTGCAGGTCGGAACTTACCCGACAAGGAATTTCGCTACCTTAGGACGATTATAGTTATCGCCGGCGTTCATCTGCGCTTCAGCTCAAGGCTGCCGCCCTTACGGGCATGACCCCTCACCTTAACGTTCAGACACTGGCCAGGCATCAGCCCCTATACATCACATTTCTGTTTAGCAGGGACCTATGTTTTTGGTAAACAGTCGCTTTACGTCAGTCGCTGCGGCCCATATTGCTATGGGCAGGCCTTATTGCAAACTTACGGCCGCTGAATTGCCGAGTTCCTTAACGAGGGTTCTCTCGTACACCTGAGGATATTCTCCTCACCTACCTGAGTCGGTTTTGGTACGGATACCACATGGTTATGACGTATCCCACTTTTCTTGGCACTCTGTCCATTTGAATTGGCATTGCTTGCGCGCTGCCTTCCGTTTAAGCTTTCTCAATCACGACGGCTATAGCCTAAAACCGCTCAAATTTTCAAAATGCGTCTGGGTACATCACCACATGGTAGTGCTGGAATATTAACCAGCTGTCCATCGACTACGCTTTTCAGCCTCGCCTTAGGACCGACTAACCCTGGGTCGATTTGCGTTGCCCAGGAAACCTTAGGTTTGCGGTGTTTGGGGTTTTAACCCAAATTTGTGTTACTCATGCCAACATTCTCGCTTCGTTTACCTCCATCATCCCTCACGGGTCTGACTTCACAGATATAACGAACACTCGCCTACCGCTTAATCAATAAATTGATTAAACCCGTATCTTCGGTATATAGCTTAGCCCCGGTACATTTTCGGCGCAAAGTAACTTGACCAGTGAGCTGTTACGCTATCTTTAAATGATGGCTGCTTCTAAGCCAACATCCTGGTTGTATAAGTCACGATACCACCTTTTACACTTAGCTATAATTTAGGGACCTTAAATGACGGTCTGGGCTGTTCCCCTTTCGACCAGTGGAGCTTAGCCCCCACGGTCTGACTCCCGTAATAGTCTCTCTCGGTATTCGGAGTTTGGTTAGGTCGAGTACGGCGAACCGCCTCAACCCATTCAGTGCTCTACCCCCGAGAGGTAGTTTACGAGGCTAGCCCAAAAGCTATCTCGGCGAGAACCAGCTATCGCCGGGTTCGATTGGAATTTCTCCGCTATCCACAGCTCATCCGCCAGTGTTGCACGGCTGGTCAGTTCGGACCTCCCCTCACCTTTCGGCAAGGTTCATCCTGTCCATGGATAGGTCACCCGGCTTCGGGTCTTATCTGTACTGCTAAACGCAGGTTAATGCTCGCTTTCACTACGCCTTCGGCCTGTCGGCCTTAAACTTGCAATACACATAAACTCGTTGGCTCATTCTTCAATAGGCACACGGTCGCACTTGCGTGCTTCCGTTGGTTGTAGACAAATGGTTTCAGATACTATTTCATCCCCCTCACCGGGGTGCTTTTCACCTTTCCCTCGCGGTACTTGTTCACTATCGATCACAAAATGTATTTAGCCTTACCGGATAGTCCCGGCAAATTCAGATGGAATTTCACGTGTTCCATCCTACTCAGGAAAATTCCAGTAGAGAACACCTATTTCGCATACGGGGCTATCACCCGCTCTGGCTAGGCTTTCCATCCTATTCTGCTATAGAAGATTCTGCTACATGCTTACGCATGGAATTTCCTACTACCCCTGAAAGATTTTATTGCCGACGTCTTTAACAACGGCGACAAAAAAATCTCTAGGTTTGGGCTGCTCCGCGTTCGTTCGCCACTACTAACGGAATCGTCTGTTTACACAGACATTGTTTTCTATTCCTCTAGGTACTAAGATGTTTCAGTTCCCCAGGTTCGCTATTTAATCCTATGAATTCAGACTAAATTTATTGAGGTTTACTCAATAGGGTTTCCCCATTCGGACATCCCCGGATCAAAGGTTGTTTGCCACCTCCCCGAAGCTTATCGCAGGCTGCCGCGTCCTTCATCGCCATTTTGTGTCAAGGCATCCACCATTCGCCCTTACATCATCCCGACATATTGTCGGTGTATTCTTTGTCTAATTCTAATGCTTTCTTCTCGCTTGATCAAATTGTCAAATTACAGGAATACAACAGGCACAACCCAACAACATGTATATACGATCAACCATTTCAGTTCACCTTATATATATATTGTCAGAGCAGATACATTGTCGGAAGGAACACTTTGCTTTATGTTTTTTGGGTCTTTTGGTCTTAAAAGGCCGCTCATTCGGCGGCCACCTTCTTCACCATTTTTTTGAGGGGTTTAGCCGTGCTTGGCACTAGACATGGTGAAGTTATATTTCATATAGCTTAGCAATGGTACTACACTGTGTTTTGGGTGTCAACACAATAGTTTTCAACCCACTGTCCACAGGGTGTGCAAAGTAATTATTGAGTTGTTCTTATGTATTGCTATTGACAAAATAACAAAAAACTAGTATAATTAATACAAGTCGTAACGTATCAATAATAAAACTATAAAATTTATCTAATGTTAGGCTGTATTTTAGACTTTTATGGGGTAGTGCTAGACCCAAAAACCCAGCTACCTATGGCTGGAATTCATGAATTTCTAGCTGAACTAGACAAAAGAGCCATACTTTGTGCCATCGCCTCCAGCTCGGATTCAACTATGATTCATGATTTCTTGATTGATTCTGGTTTGGCGGAATTTATCCATGTGATTGTTGGTTGTGACAAAGTTTCTGCCATTAAACCTAACCCGGAATGTTATGTCCAAGCGGCCACTCTCCTGCAGTTAAAACCAGAAGACTGTTTGGTAATAGATGATACCGCTGAACCACTGGCTAATGCCAAACAATTAGGTTTTAATACAGTTTTATTTGGTGATAAGATCCATACCTTTGCTGAATTACTGCCGGATTGATGGCTGTCAAAGCCATTTTTTTTATTGCTTCATACTTGACAAAAACCCATTTTTCATCTAAAAACTTGTCAGTCGTGCACACTACTCAACCCGCACGACCCGGAGAATTCACATGCGTCACGTCATGACGGTCATGGTGTTCCTGTTCGTGTTCTTCTGCCCTAACTTCGTGTTGGCCGCCGACCCGCCCAAGCAGGGGGGTCTCTGTGATCATGAGTGGTTGTTCGAGTTGAACACCCTCAAGTTCCTGTATAAGGTTCATACAACTAGGGTCATGATCGTCGAGCCCTACATGGATCACGAGAAGATCTGTGTCTATGTGGGGCACTGGATCCCCCTCAATGGGGACGAGCTCGACACCTATCCCACGAACTATATCCAGTACGTGGAAATGGTTCCGGGTAGGTTCATGTGGAGTGAACCACATGTCCTCCACAACACCACCCTTGCTGAGGCATACTTCTTCAAGGGCAAGTGGTTCTTCTTATTCCAAAATGGAGAGCTTCTTGTCTTCAACACGAAGACGGAGAAGATTCAGCATCGGCGGTTGAAGGGGTTGCAAGCATGGGGTGCGCCTGGGTGAGCAGCAGTACGATTACTGCGCTGTTCCCCGAAGCATCCCGAATCCCCTATATTATGGAGTTATCAAGTCCATTCTATTTTAAAGACTTTAATTTAGCTTTATATTTACCGGCTAGTTTTACTGAGTTTTGTGCTGCATAGATTAGTACCACGAATTGGTTAAACCCATAACCAATCAACAGATACCCTAAAACTTTTACTCCAACTAAAACTGCACCATTTAAACAAATCGATTCTATACCGGCTGAAAAAATGAGTCCAAAACCCAGACCGAGTGCTAACCAAGGATAAAATAATTTACCGCCGCGTACTGCACAAATAATCGTCACACACATTAATTCTAAAATTATTATTACCGTGCTGGTGACACCACCCCAAAATATTACATTCGGGACAAATATTAAATATATTACTGCCCAGCCAATGATCGCGGTTAACACCACAGTAGTTATGAAAAAACCCGTCGCGGTAGAACGAACATTTTTTAAATAACGTATTTGTTGACAAAAACCCATTAAAACTAATGGGTAAGCTAACAATGAAAACAGGTTGAATCCACCAAATAATTCTCCAACAGCCCACAGCATTGTTCCCCCAACGATTAGACCTAAGATTCGTCCCTGGATGGAATCTAACCCGACTACCGATATAACCAAAATGCCAGCACACACGGCTAAGGCTGGTGCAGCTAACCCAACAAATATTTGCCACCCATTAGTAAAGTATGTTTCTGAAGACAATAACCAATACGACCAAATCGTTCCAACGACTGTGGCAACGAGAGCAATCGACAAAAAACGGTTTAGCAAAGTCACGGCTTTTTATTAGTTTGATGAATTAAATGATACGCCGCTTGATAGCCAAGCTGATCTACTAATAACTTATCCACTGCTTTTTCAAAATAATCAATCGGCAAGCCGGTAAAAGTTGAGCGATACAACTTGGCCGTGGCCGTTCCAAAATTATCTTGCACCAGTTGTAGTGTTTTTGTTTTTTGTGCCTTATCAGTGGCACTAATCTTACGCATACCCTGATAGTATACTATATATTTTACTTTTGGTATAATTGGCGGCATGTTGCATATAGATCAGGCTGAAATTAAACAACAATTACTGACTAAAGGGGTTGATCCGGCTCACATTAAAGCCTTACATATTAAACTACAGTCCGGTGAACTAGATCAGACGAGTTTTGTGTTATCGCCTACTCAATTACTGGTTCCGGAGCCAAAAAATATTGTCCAATATGATGCTGGTTCTAGTAACATTGGTATAACCGCTCTAAAACATGATGAGTTATTATTATTCTGGTTAAACGGCGGCGCCGCTACCAGATATGGTTCAAATCTAGCTAAGGGTGTTAGCCCAGTAATTGATGACATTAGTTATTTAGAGTTAAAGATACTTGATTTATTAAGAGTAACTAAAACTCATCACCTAGCAAGTCATCCACCGGTTGTAATCATGAACAGTTTTGTAACTGATCAACCAACCCGTGAACATTTAGACATGTTGTATAAAAAATATTCTGCGCTTGATCCAACGCGCATTCATTTTGTTGTGCAGCAAGAACATATCCCGCGCTTTACCAACACCGCTGTGCGTGAAGACATTGATGTGTTTGTTGACCAACAAGGAAAATTATCCTGGGCGCCTTGTGGCCACGGTGATTTCGTTTACCTGTTGCGTGATTATTTAGCACATGAACAAATTCCAAATGTAAAATATTTATTTTTTTCTAACATTGATAATATTGCTGCTACATTAGATGTTGTTCTACTAGGACAACATATTAAAAGTCAGCTCGGGCGAACCGTTGAGATAGTAGACAAATCAGCTGCTGATCAAGGTGGTGTGCCGTGCTTAGTAGATGGTAAAATGACCATTGTTGAACAAATGAAATTTCCGCCAGATTTTGATTATGCCGCCCTTCCTTGGCTAAACACAAATACTTTTTGGTTTACATTATCTGATTTACTAAAATTTGATAACGACCTGCCTTGGGTGCTGGCTGAAAAAACTATCACTGAGGGTAACGTGATTCAACTCGAACGTTTTGCCTGTGATGTTGATCTGCCATCGCAATATGTGTTGGTTAACCGGTTACAACGGTTTTGGCCAATTAAACGTTTAGCAGATTTAGACGCCGCTAAACAACATCCGGCTTTTAAAAAATTGCTAAATTTGCTACAGTATTAACCATGAAACGCTCGCTGATTGGTTTAAGTTTAATGTGCGTTTGGTTAATCTCAAGTGGCGCCGTTTGCCGCGGTTCTGGTACACAACCGGCTCCGTTTACTTTAGAGTACTGGACAGTTTACACATCGAGTGAAGATATTCAACCAGTCATCGATGCTTTTGCTGTTAAATATCCTTATATCTCTGTTGAAATAAAAACCTTCCGGCAAGATGAATATGAAGGTAAGCTTATCGAGGCGTGGGCGCAGGGTAAAGGACCAGATATGTTTTCTGTACCCAATAGTCATATTGGCTCATTTCAAAACCTGATTTCGCCAATGCCTAGCTCATTAAAATTAACGTCCGTCACTGTGACACAATCACTTGGCCAAAAAAATACCGTCGTAGCGAGTGAAGCATTGAAAGGAACTACTGCTCAAGATGTAAACGTATTATTCCCACAAGTAGTATACGATGATGTGGTTAAATCTAGTGCCACTGGTACTAGTCAAGTGTATGGTTTACCGTTAAGTATGGATACATTGGTATTGTACTACAACAAAACACTACTAGATGCGGCGAATATTCCACAACCAGCCACTACTTGGGATGATTTCGTTAAACAGGTACCCCAACTTACCCTAACTGACGTCAATGACAATATTATTCAAGCTGGCGCAGCTTTGGGTACCAGCGAAAACGTTCCAAGAATGTTTGATATTGTTTCGCTTTTGATGATGCAAAATGGCGCCACTATGAGTTCGGGAACTAATGTGACATTTGCTCAAGGTGAGAACCGCAATGATGAAGTCACCCCCGGTGTTCAAGCCGTAGATTTTTATACCAGTTTTGCTAACCCAGCCGTTGATTGGTACAGCTGGAATAAAGATCAGCCCGATGCTTTAGAACAATTTTTAGCCGGTAAATTAGTCTATTACTTTGGTTATTACTACAATAAAGACTCCATGAAAAATAGTGGTGATCAACTTGATATCGGCATCGCTCCGGTTCCACAAGTAACGGCTGACCCGCTGACCGCTATTAATTACGCCAACTACTGGTTAGAGTCTGTGTCGGTAAACTCAGCTCACCCCAATGAATCTTGGGCTTTTATTCAGGCTCTAACTACTTCTGAGACGAATGTAAAAGCCATGCTTGATAAAAATCCAAAACCAACCGCTCTACGCAGTTTATTGGAGAGCCAAAAAGACAATTTTGATCTAGCTGTCTTTGCTAACGAAACTTTAACTGCCCAAAGCTGGTATGCGGGCAAAAAACCAGCCGAAACCGAGCAGGCTTTTGCCGATATGATTGATATTGTTAACGCTGGCCGATTAGATATTCTCACCGCTGTTGAAAATACCGCCAGTAAGGTAGAATTAACCTATGAATAAGTTTTCCAGATTCTGTTTACTTGTTACTGGCTCAGTTTTTTTTGTTTTTGGATTATCTCAGACAGCTCTAGCTCAAGTGCCGACTACCGCTACCACCAGTAGCCCTAGCAGTTGGATAAATATTGTTCCAAAAGAATGCCAAGATGCCGGTGGTTGCGATATTTGTGATATCACTCGTGTCTTCGTAAATGCCGCTAACTTGATTGCCAGTATCTTGGGAGGTTTGGCCTTATTGATGTTTGTGGCCGGTGGACTCATGTTGATTTTTTCAGCCGGTGTTGAAACCCGCGTTGAAACCGGCAAAAAAATATTAATTGGTACGGTGACCGGTTTAGCCATTGTGTTTATTGCCTGGTTGGCAGTTAATATTATTGTCCGCGCTGCCGCCCTATCCGGCGGGACTTCCACCACCAAAGTATTCAGTAACAACTGGTGGGATCTTGGCGCCTGCAATCCACCAGCACCGGCACAGTGTATGACTCATAATATTAGTGATAAGTGCAGCATAGGCACATGTAAAAATATAAAAGATCCAACTTGTTATTGTTGGCGTGCTAATACAACAGCCGATGTAAAATGTAGCGGTGAAGATACAACCGATATGAGTCTGATTAAAGATTCCACTAAAAATACGAAGAATCAATGTGCTTGTATAGATGGTTGTCAACAATTTGTCCTTGAAGGTCATACAGGATATGACTGTGTTGATGCAACTACAGTAAAAAGTAATACTAAGTACGATTTTAATACTACGGTAACGTGTGCGAAACCTGATACAATCTGTGCCAAACTAAAATGAAATCCAAACTACCACCCATATTAATTACATCTATTGGTTTCTTGGTTCCACTGATCACCTTGGCTACCGACACCGGTTTCTCGCCAGTTGGTGATGCTGCCAGTGTCACCATTACAACCGTTATAGCCATTATTATTCAAGTATTACTCGGCATAGTTGGTTCTGGGGCTTTGTTAATGTTTATTTGGGGTGGATTACACATGGTGTTTTCCGGTGGTAATGAAGAAAATCTCAAAAAAGGGAAAAGTACTCTCATCTGGGCAACCATTGGTTTAGTGATTGTTTTAAGTGCCTATGCCCTAACCAGCTTCGTTTTTGGAATATTAAAAACCGCCTCCGGCGCTTAATTGTAAGACCATGCCATACAAATTCTTGTTTCCACTTTTATTAAGCCTAGTAGTTGTGTTGCTTGGCGTACCAAAAGCACCCGTACAGGCTGACGAATGCAAAGATTGTCTGAATAAATGTGAAGATAAAGCAGCGGCAGAAGTAGCGTCCTGTGAAGCTACCTGCGACGCTTTAGATCTTGACCCGACCGATCCCAGTTTCGATCCAACATTCGATCTAACTGCATGTTATACTGATAAGTGTGATCCACTTAATGATACTTCTGCATGCGATACCACGTGTAGTTCTTGTACAATTAGTCCAACGACTACTACCACTACTACAACGCCAACTACACCCACTTCCGTTACAAAACCTACTTTCTTGAAACCACCGTTTGGTTCAACATCACAAGCCTCTATCACCGTAATAATTGCGATTCTTATTCAAATATTATTGGGTATTGTTGGTTCACTAGCTTTGTTGATGTTTGTGTGGGGCGGAATGAATTTAATCTTTTCCCATGGAAATGAAGAAATGGTCACTAAAGGCAAAAAAATACTAATTTGGGCAGTAATTGGATTAGCCGTAGTGCTAGCTAGCTACGCCTTACTCAGTTTCACGTTTAGTATATTCCAAACAGCGACGGGGGCTTAGAGTACACCATCCCCAGCCCTTCCTATTGTAGGAAGGGAGCAGGAGCATTTATTGAGCTAGATAATGCTGTATGGTATTTGTGACTTCTGTGAGATGGTATATAACTGCTTCATTTGTGAACCGAATCACTTTGAAACCGTTTAATTTTAAAATGTCATCTTTTGAGCGATCATGATCTATTTTAGCATCATGAATAGATCCATCAACTTCAATTACTAACATTTTTGCGTAACAATAAAAATCAACAATGTAACCATGGAGTGCATGTTGACGTCTAAACTTGTAACCAAGTTTTCTGGATCGTAATTCTTGCCAGAGTAACCGTTCAGCTTCTGTAGCATTTTTTCTCAATGATTTTGCAATCCATCTAAGCTTCTGATCATATTGAAGAATATTTCGATTCGACGATCGTATATACATAAAAGCGCCCCAATCTTAGGTGGCGCTCTTTATTGATAAAGGTTATCAATAAAAATCAGTACTGTCAACTTGAAGTCTTGAATCTCAGAACACCATCCCGCCCTCGCGGACTCGAGCACCCTTCCTATTGTAGGAAGGGTAAGATAAAGAATTAGATTATTTCTTGCTCCCTCCTAGAATAGGAGGGTTGGGGAGGTGTATTCCGGGAAGATTAATTTAGTGAAACTACAGAATTTTATCAAAATATCTGTAGTACTACTACAGATATTTGGCTTATTATTTGTAGTGTTAGTTTGTGATATTCACTAAACTCCTAAAAACGTAATTGGTTATTCCGTAGGAGGCGAGAATGATGACTATTCCAATCACAGCACCAGATAAAATATCTTTGGCTTTTTTGGCTTGTTCCTCATTACCTTGTGCTGTCATCCACAAAAAGCCGGCGTAAATAACTAAACACAAAGTTAATGTACCTAGTAAACCAAGTAATATATTGATTGCCCGCGAGGCTGTCTCCACTGGCCCTTCACTACCAACATTATCATAGCCACCTAAGCCGGTATTGACCTGAATATCATTTTGATAATAATCCAACGGCCGCTGTTCATAAGCCAACGCCGGAATAATTGGTAAAACACCAACTAATAAAAAGTTAAGTAGTAATATCGACCAGGTTCGTAAAGACATATTGGGTAGCACCATAGGATGCTAAAATAATTACCACGCCAATTAACGCACCAAAAAGTATATCTTTGGCTTTTTTCACTTGTTCCTCATTGCCGGCCGATGTCATCCATAAAATTCCACCGTAAATTACTAAACAAATCGCTAGTAAGGCTAGTATACCCAATACCCAATTAATTACGCCGGCGGCAATACCACCTGGTGTAGCGTTTCCTAAACCAGTGTTTCTTTCCACATTTGAGTTTGGATCGAACACCACGGCTTGTGGAGTATATTCAGCCAGTGATAACAACGGCAATGCGATTAATGAACTAGTTATTAAGATTGAGGATATTTTTTTTATCATATATGTATCTTATTCAGATGCGTTATTAACGATGGTTGCGCCGGTAATGTTTCCTACTGTCGTAAACACAAATCGAGTTATTCCCAATGACGCCAATATTACAATTAAACCAAGTACTGTACCAGTGAGAATATCTTTGGCTTTTTTTACTTCTTCTGTATTTCCCCTGGCCCACACCCATAAGAACCCAGCATAAATTAATAACCCCACGCACACCGCCGCCAACAATGACAGTCCGGCATTTATTAGATTTAACGCCACTGTGGTTGGTTGAGCTTTCCCTAAGGCTAATGAGTTTGAAGCTGTTGTGTTTAGCAACCCAGTATCATCATTGGTTGGCAGAAAACCAACTGCCAGTGTCTGTTGGGCACTAACTAATAGGATAAAACCACTTAATATTATTCTTCGCATCATAATAAATTAGGTTGTTTGCTGACTAATTAAAGTAAACACTAATTCAGCAATGCCGTATGCTCCGAGCACAATAACTAACCCGAGCACAGCCCGAAACAATGTATCCCGCGCCCGCAAGATTATTTCTTCGTTACCTCGTGCCCAAACCCACACACCACCAGTATACAACATCAAACCCAAAAAGGCAGTGGCTAATAATGATAGTAAAATATTAACCACATTAATGGTTACAGATAAAGGATCAGTTTTTCCTAAATTAATGCCTGTAATTGGCACTAAGCTTGCCCTAGTTACGGCCACATAGCCACCAGAGGCCTTACTTGGATCAAATGGCAATGTCGCTGGTTCTATTGTCACTCCGCTATCAGCATAAGCTATCGGAATGATCGATTTGATAAATGCTGTAGCAATTGTAAATTGACTAAATAATAGTTGTACAATACCGTACGACCCCAGTGTAATGACCAAGCCGATCACGGCACCAATAATAATCTCTTTGGCCTTGGTGGCTTCTTCCTCATTTTCCCGAGCAAAAAACCACTTTAATCCTGCATATAACATCATTATTAATGATGTTAATCCTAAAAAACTTAAAGCCACATTTATTACATTGATGGTAATAGATAACGGATCTGATGCACCGGATAAATAAGTTAATCTCAAAACTGATCCAACTGATAATTTTTGATCATTATCCGGATTACCAATAATATTTTTTGACGGATCAAATTGTACACCAGCTGTGGCAGAAGTAGAACCGGCGCTCATTTCAATTTCAGTGTCAGAGGGTGCATCGGCGGCTCTAACCCAAACTGGCGCTACTAGCAAACAAACCAAAAAAATCCATCTACTTAACCGCATTGGTAATTTTGGTCAAATAATAAAACAGATATTGCATAATACCAAATGATGCCAGTACAATCACTAGGCCAATTACAGCACCGGTAATAATTTCTTTGGCTTTGGTAACCTCTTCTTGATTACCACGCGCCCAAATCCATGTCCAACCACCGTAAATCATTAACATAACGGTAATGGCTCCTAACAAACGTAAGAACACATTCACAATCTGTGACGCTACCGTGACCGGATCGGCTGTACCTAAACCAGTATCACTTAGACTGCCGTAAAACTCAGTACCTCCTAATGGGTCGATTGAAATACTCGCGGCATCTACTGATATAGAGCTTAATGTTACACCAACCATGATGGTCAGTGACGATAATAATAGAGGTAAACGTATGTGCATAAATTAACTAGTAGTGGCTAATTGAATGGCGGTAAAGAGATATTGAGCAATACCGTAGGAACCTAACACTATCACCAAACCAATCACAGCACCTTTCATAATGTCTTTGGATTTTTTAATTTGTTCTTCATTACCACCGGCCGTTAGCCATAAGAAGCCAGCCACTATAATAAGTACTAATGTTACTACACCTAAAAATACTAAGGCTGTATTTACAATTGTGAACACAATGGATACCGGATCGGTATTTCCAAGCTTCGTATAGGTTTGCAGCGTTTTATCTGAATCGAACTCCAAACTAAAAGCCAAGCGTTTCATGGTGTGTACTTTACCATTACAATTCCCGAGAAGTCAACCTAGTCTTTACAAAATCGTTTAATCTATGTATAGTTCCATTAATAATTAATTTAATACTTAAAGAACACTATGAATAAGTTCAAAAGTACAGTCACCCGTTTCGCCTATCTTGGAATAGGTGCCGTGGGTATGTTAACTGCTGCGGCCACCAACGCTAGCTCGTTAACAGTCGATCAGTTAGACAATACCGGCATCACTGATGCCATGATTCTAGGCAATGCTAGCCCAGAAGCTTTGGTGATTAGTGTTATTAACTGGGTTTTGGGTATTCTTGCCTTAATCGCAGTTGTTTTAATTTTAGTCGGTGGTTTCCGTTGGATGACAGCCGGTGGTAATGAAGAAAAAGTCGAAGGAGCGAAGAAAACTCTCTACGCTGCTTTGATTGGTTTAGTTATCATTTTGGCTGGTTGGGGCGTATCTGTGTATGTGATTAACAATTTGTTAAACTTCACCGGTGCCAGTTCAGTCAGTACTGGTTGATAAAAACAGTAGAGACATGCCATGGCATGTCTCTACAAAATAACACCCAGTATGAAACCGGGTGTTATTTTTTATGGGGTTGTTAACACCCAAGCCTCATCGTCTTCATAAACCGTCACGGCATCAATTTTTACCAAATGTTTATGCATAGATTTATGGTCTTTGGCTACCACATAATAATCTGCCCCTACTGTATCAACATCATTGTCTTCACCTAAGGTGAGGGCGCGCCAAGCTTCATAACGAGTAGGATTAGCCAGATATAGAAAAGTCGGATCTAATCCAATTAAAAATTGTTGGTGTGGTGCGGCTCGCCACAGAGCTGGAAAATCATCCCAATCACTGGGGGCAACGACTTGCCCTGGTGGTAAAGTATCTAAAAATTCTCCGGCTCCATGTAAATAGGTTAACGCTTGGCCAGATTGCAAATCAGTTTTTGCGGTAATAATTTCTTGAATTACAACCGGTACCAGGACAACAATCATAATTGCCGTGGGAATCAAAAGTAGAGACATGCCATGGCGTGTCTCTACTTTATTGTGTGTCTCTACTTTTGATTTTATCACCGTTGGCACATACAATGCCGCTGTGCAGGCTAACATGGGTGAAAAATATTCCACGTATCTTTTGGATTTTAATGTGAGAATGAAAAATATTACGGTGTAAATAGAAAAACATATTTGCGCCACAGTAAACGGACGTCTTTGTAAGACATGCAGGACAAGACTAATTATTAGAATGGAAAAAATTATAGTATGACCAAATACTAATGAACCGGGTTCATAGGGATACCACTCTCCTCCTACCCCAATCACAGTTTGATAATTAACTGCGCCGATTTGAACAAGTTGTTCCCAATAAAATAATAGATTATTTGGAAAGGCTGGGTGGACTAAAATAGCCACACTGATTCCACATAATACATACGCGACCGGTTTCCATTGTTTGGCTAACAGGCTCCAAACTCCAACTAGAATGGGCAATAAAATAAACCCACCGTGTGTCCAGACATAGAGACCACCTATTAGCAGTAACCATTTATATTTTTTTGTTTGTAAAGCTAGCAGTGATAAAAATAACAAAATCAAAGCCAACGGCGTGGCCTTTACTAAATTTATACGAAATAACCAGGCGTTAGTTGCTACCAAAAGCATAACTCCAACCCACCAAGTCTGTGCTTTGATCCAATATAGCATGTAAGACATGACACTTAAACAGACTAATACTACAACTACCATATATACTTTGGTGCCAACTCCAGGGCTCATCATCCACACAAATGGTGCTAGGGTAAAATGTAATAAGAAATGCTGATCGACAAAGTGTTGCCCTAAAGTAGTGGGTTGCAATCCGGAAAATGTTTTAGCAAAGCCAAACTCCCATAAATGTTGGGCCACGCCAACATGGTAAAACGCATCTGGATCAGGAAAAACAACTGTGCCTTGTAAGCTGCACAAACCAAGTGCCAGCAGCACAATGCTCAGCCACACATACCATTTCATAATTCAACTAATTTAAAAATTGCCATTGGTTTCTGATGAAAAACTAGCTTGGCGGTTTTATCACGCAACAAATAAGCTAACATTAATTGCGTATGTGAATCAGATTCATCTACCACAACATAGCGCACTTGAAAATAATCACGGATGTTACTAGCCGTTTGTTGTTTAGCCCTGCCCGTGGCAATATCATTCCAGTGTTGATATAAATTTTTATCAGCTAAATACAGGAAAGTTGGATCAAGCCCAGCCATGTATGACGCTTTCGGTGCATAATAAAATAGCGCCGGAAAGTCATCCCACCGCCCATGAAATACTATTTCATTTGGTTCGGCTACACTTTGTAAATAAGCACCGGCTTGGGCAAACCGATCAATTGGTTTTGCTTGATAAAAACTGCGTCCGATCCCGATTACACCAATCACGATTGTACCAATAGTTGTGACTACGATGTACATATTTAATAGCTTCGCCCAGTGCCCAAGCCGGCGCGTGATGCTTTGCCAAACCGGTTGAATAATGCCCGCCTGCCAAGCCGGTAGCACTAATAAACAAATCAACAACCACAGTAATGGGATAAAATATTCAACAAACCGGCGTGAGCGTAAAGTTAAAATAAAAAAAACTGGGGTGAGTAATAATAAAGACACCGCTTTTTCATCACTTAACACTTTACGCCACTGCCTCAGCCACACTGGAATGGTGGCCACTACACCGATTAATAATACACTAATCGCTTCGACTAATTCGGTTAGTGGAAATGGGTACCATTCCGCCCCAACTGAGATCACCGACTGATAATTAACCACCCCAATCTGAAATACTTGCGCCCACAAAAAAGCCAGATTATTTGGAAACGATGGGTTGATTAATATTCCAATAATGATGGCTGCCCACACAACAAATATTCCCGTTGGTAAGATAGGTTTATATTGTTTTGCTTTAAATATTTGGGCGATACTGTCGGCCGACCAAACGGCAGTCGCTAAAACCACTGCTAAAATAAATCCACCGTGAGTTAGCGTGTAAATTAGTGTTAGAATGCCTACTAACCCATACCGTTTTTGCAATAAAAAATATAGAATCAATAAAAATAAACAAATCGCCACGGCGGAAGCTTTTACTAAATTAATCCTTACTAGAAAGGGATAACTACTAAGTAACAGCAAAAGAGCTGGGGCTTGGTATGGAATATGCCACCGGCGCAAAATAAAATAACAAATAATTATCACTAAACTAGCAAATATAACTTGCATTAATTTAACCCCAATAATTGGACCAAATAATGCCACAGCGGGCATTAAGGCTACATGATACAGTAAATGGTGATCAGCAAAATGTTGATATAAGGTTGTTAATGGCAGCCAGGGAAATGTGGTGGGCAGACCAGATTGCAGCATGATAGCCGCAAGTCTGGCATGATAATACGCATCGGGGTCAGGAAAAGTCTGAATCGATTGATACCAAATAAACAGCCCAATGGTTAACCCTAAGACTGCGCTTGGACCAAGCTTATTTAGCCAACGCATGTTTAAAATAATCTACCCATGGAATCGGCGACGGATCAATGTTGTGCGCAGCCGCGATGTAAAAGCTCAAATAACTGCCCCATTGTAAGACTTCAAATGATTGTTGTAATGGGGTGGTGGCCGTAGTAATAAATTGTTCATGACTAATCCCCTGTTTATCTAAGACCTGCTTGGTAATGTCATAGCGTTTTTGTACGCGCTCGTGATATAAATTTGATTCAATCAAGACCAGATGTAATTGTTTAGTGGCAGCCGGATTGCTTAAACCCTCTAATAAATGATGGTTGAGTTCTGGGATGGCAAAATATCCAGCAAAGTGTTTGCCATTTTCATTGGTTTGGTTGGTCACAATATGAACATTGCCCAGTAAGTGTTCGCTCCCAATGAAAAGTAATAATTTATTTTTACACCGTTCCGCTGTTTCCTTGGCCGCATCATTTAATAGCTCCCGATTACCATCAATAAAATGGATGGCATTGTCTATGTCCTGATCAGTTATCTGAATAATTCCAGCACGCTGTAAAATCCGTAACAAACCAGTGACGGCATAACCAACGGCAATCCGTGGTTGCCCACAGGGATTATAGGTTGGGTTGATAATATACCCAGGTAATTGCGCCAGTGATCCACCGGTCGTGATGACGGCGACATGTTTGGTGCGTTGTTGGACAATTTTCGCGGCCATGAGCGTTTCTTCGGTTGTGCCGGAATAGCTGGAAAAGATCGCTAAAGTGTGTTCATTAATATAACCAGGTACTTTATAGTCATTAACTATCAGTAAAGGTACTTTAGTCTGTTCAGTATATAAATGTTGCACTACATCCATACCTAAAGCAGAACCACCCATACCAAACAAGACTACTTGTTGAATCGATTTAGTTGGAATCGATAATTGTAAGTTGGCTGTATCCTTCCAGGCATGACTAACTTGCTGGGCTAACATATCAATTGATGACAACATGTTTTGGCTATCGAGCATAGATATTGATCTTTAGTAATAAACTGAGTATACTGGGGTTAATTTTTATGTCTGGACACTCTAAATGGGCAACTATTAAGCGATCAAAGGGCGCAGCTGATAATAAGCGCGGGGCTTTGTTTACCAAGCTCTCGAAAAATATTAGCATTGCTGCGAAGAAAGGCAAAGACCCCGCCATGAATTCTAGCCTACGATTAGCCATTGATACGGCTCGCGAAAGCAACATGCCTAAGGATGTAATTGAACGCGCCATTTTACGGGGCGCTGGTGAGCTGCCCGGTCAACAAATCGAAGAAATCGTCTATGAATGCTATGGTCCGGGTGGAGTGGCCTTGCTGGTACAATGTGCCACAGATAACACCAATCGTACCGCCGGATTTATCAAAACTACCTTACATTCGTACGGTGGAAAACTCGGCGGTCCAGGTTCGGTTAGCTACTTATTTCAAACTAAAGATCAACCAACTTACACTGTTCCCTTAACTGATCCAGTTGTGTTACAAAAATTTGCCGACTTACTCGAAGAATTAACAGATAATGAAGACGTCGTCGACATCTCACACAATGCCCAAAAGTGATATTGTGATTGGGTTTGATCCTGGCTTGGCTATTACCGGCTATGGCATTATTCAAGATAAAACAGTTTTGGAATATGGTGTCTTGCGCACCCCGGCCAAACATTCCCTTAGTGAACGTTTAGTTCTACTCAATGAACAGTTACAAAATCTACTCTCGCGCTACACCATCAGTCGAGCTGGTTGCGAAAAACTATTCTTTGCGCGTAACGTTACCACTGCTTTCGATGTTGGTCAGGCTCGAGGCATAATACTTTTAAATATCGCTTTGCATAACATTCCGTTATTGGAAGTCACCCCCCTGCAAGTTAAACACTGTATGACTGGCTATGGCAAAGCCGACAAACAACAGATACAATATATGGTGCAGGCAACCTTTGGTTTGAGTGAACTACCCAAACCCGATGATGCCGCGGATGCCTTAGCTATCGCCTTAACCACACAACAGTATGTTTCATTGGCCTAAAAACATGTCTAGATACATTATTTTATCGGCACTTTTGTATGTACCGATACTCACGTCAGCACAAACAGACAGTGTAGTAGAGGAAATAATTACGCCAGCACCATTAATTGCCAATGCTGGCCCGGATAAAAACGTGGCCGTGGGTCGAAACGTATTATTTGATGCATCCGCTTCCAGCGGCCCGAGTGATAGCACGTTAACCTATAAATGGGATTTTGGTGATGGCCAAAGCTTTCAAGGTATCGATGCGTCTCATATTTATGCTCAATCCGGTACATATAAAGCCAACTTAACTATTACCTCTGGCGATCAAACGGTACGAGATGATTTACTTGTTTCTGTCGCCAAAGATGTCGTTTTACTTATTACCGATGATAGCGTCAGTCGTGATCAGGCTAGATACTACCGCCAATATGCCCAACGTAATGGTACTTTGTTAGTAATAGTTCGGCCGCGCAATGATTCAAACTTAGATTACGTTCTAACCCGTAATATTGCTGAACAGTTAGTATCTTCTGAAACTGATATTTCTCAAGCCAAGGTGGTAATTGTCTGGACGGCGCAGAATATTGGATTAGATTCTCTCGCCGAGTTGGGTCGAATATTAAACAGTAGTGGCTCAGCTGATACGTCAGGCATGATTAGTTTTGCCCAAAAAGCCATCATCCAAATTAGTGATCGTCCTAGTAGTGGCGCTTTGGGCCGTATCGCCCAAACGACTTACAATGCGCTGGTACCACAGTACATAATGTTAACTACCCCGCCGGCTTTAGAATCTATTCTGGCTAACCCGACCGTTGACCAGTTGGTTGGAGGGCTACAACAAGAAAATATTGATTATCAATTGATCGGCCGTCATAGCCAACGCGCTTTGGAGCAGATTACACCGTTTAACTTTATTTCCTACGGTGTAAATTATTTGATCAACAATGGTGTCGGTTCGGACACAATATTTTTATTACTGGCTTTACCAGTGGTAGCGACATTGATTTCCTTTGGTCGGCAAGTGGTGGGAGTGAAGGCTTTTGGTATATATGTGCCCACCGTTATGACGCTATCTTTTACAATCACCGGATTAAGATATGGTGTTTTGGCATTTTTGCTGCTCTTGGGGGCCGCTACGCTAGCGCGGATCGCTGCGCGGCGGTTACGCATTTTGTATTTACCCCGTATGGCCATTGTTCTAACCATTGTCAGTGTAACTTTGTTCGGTGCCTTAATATTATCTGCCCTGTATGGTGAGACTGACATTTTAGCTATTTCTATTTTCCCGATCTTGGTGATGATGACGCTAACAGAAAAGTTTGTTGAAGTGCAAATTGAACAAGGTAATCGCCAAGCTATTTTTCTAACGGCCGAAACCTTAGCTCTGGCCATCATTAGTTATTTGATTATCACTTGGGATGAGTTCTCGACTTTGTTAATGGGTTATCCGGAATTGATTCTATTAACTTTAGTGATTAATATCGTGTTGGGTCGCTTCTCCGGTTTACGCGTCATCGAATACTTCCGCTTCCGCAAACTTTTTATTGGTAAACAACAACCCTAATGGGCAAGGTTCTCGGTATGAATGCCAGAAACTTGGTATTCATCCACCCATACAACAGTGGTCAGGCCGTCAAAACGGCTAATAACAAATTGGCCACAAAAGAAAAATTATTTGCCGCCGGTTTGCCTTCGGCTAAGTTATTCGGCGTTATTAAAAATCGTAAAGAATTATTTAATTTTGATTGGTCAAGTTTACCGAGCAGCTTTGTTTTGAAACCAAACTTCGGTTTGGGTGGTGGTGGTATTGTGATTCTCTATGGCAAAGATAAACAAGGCCACTGGATTAGTACCGGCGAAAACGTTTATGATATTGCCGATTTACAGCGGCATACCAGTAATATTTTAGATGGTAACTTTTCTTTATCGAATATTCCTGATATCGCCTACTGTGAAGAGCGGTTACGGTTAGCTGAGGTATTTAAAAATGTCTCATATCAAGGGGTACCGGATATTCGAATATTAGTGTTTAACTCAGTTCCAGTTATGGCCATGCTGCGGCTACCGACCAAGCAATCTGACGGAAAAGCTAATTTGCATTTAGGTGGCATTGGCGTTGGAGTTGATTTAGTTAATGGCACGACCACCTTTGCGACAGCTAAACAATTGGGGCAAATCAGTCTGCATCCAGATTTTAATACACCACTGAGTAATATTAAAATTCCAGATTGGGATAATATTCTGCGTATCAGCATTGAAGCAGCTAAGGCAGTTGGTTTAGGTTATGCGGGTGTTGATATTGTTTTAGATAAACAGTATGGGCCGATGATTTTAGAAGTTAATGCTCATCCTGGTTTAGAGATTCAAAATGCCAATCGGATTACCTTGCGTGATCGGCTTGACCGCGTGGCTGGCTTAACTATTACCAGTGCTACTAAAGGCTTGAGTGTTTGCAAACAGTTATTCGCCAAACAAGATGGTGAAAGCGATCTGTTGAATCCGGTCTTGGGAATTTATGAACCGGTTACAGTACAGGGTAAAAATGCTATAGCCATGCCGGTACGTGCCCTCATTGATACCGGTTTAACATCAACCACCATCACAAAAGATACCGCTATTAAATTAGGTTTTACGGAGGCACTGGCAGCTATACAAACCCTGCAGCTACCCGCTAGCGTGGCCGTTGATCGAGCTCAAGCCGCCGAAGATAATTTTCGCACTAAAATATTAGCCCTCCAGTCCGATTGGGTAGATGTGGCGGCGGTTCGGTCTGAGGGTCAATATCTTATTCGCCCTAAACTGCCGCTCGCTTTCGATTTAGGTGGTCGCCGTTTAACTAGTACCGTCGCGGTCGCTTTGGATAATAAATTATCTCATCCCATGGTGATTGGCCGCAGAGATCTAGCCGGTTTTTTGATTAACCCTAACCGTAATAAGAAATAATTTTATGCCAAAAAAAACTATTATTGGTCTAGCCGAAGAAGTAAAAATTTTTTTACCTGGTACCAAAAAATTTATTCGCCGTAAAGCCAAAATTGATACTGGCGCTCGCACCACGGCCATAGATATTTCTGTTGCAAAAAAATTGGGTTTATATACTGTTTATACTCAATTCAAAAAATTGTTTCCTAAATTAGAACTGACAAAACATAATTTTCAAAAAGTTCGCGAAACCATTCGTACCACCATTACGCCAAAACTGCGTAAACAAATCCCGGGCTTGTATGATATTCGTGTTATCCCGGCCACTAATGGAATCAGTGTTCGGCCGTATGTTAAATTGCACCTCCATTTACGTAATCGCCATATCGATACAATTGCTAGTTTAGTTGATCGAAAAATACTAATTTATCCTGTGTTGGTGGGCAAAAAAGATTTGGCCGGTTTTTTAATTGATCCAACCAAGAGTGATTATGAAGAAGCTTAGGGCGCAAATTCGTAAAGATTACATCCAAGAAAAATATGTCTTAATTGCGCCGGGTCGAATTTTGCGTCCTAATCAATTCAATGATTCGTCTGGCGATGAGTGCCCGTTAGTGCGTCCGGAAGATAGTCGCTTTTCACCACACAATATTGTTCATGAAACCATGCTGCTGGTGGTTGGCGGAAAAAAACATTGGCGCGTGTGTGTTATTAAAAATGGCTTCCCGGCAGTTTCCCCGGATAATGATCAGGCTTATGGAGAACAGGAACTGGTAATTGAAACACCTGATCCAAACACTCATCTGGAAGATTTACCCACCAAACAAGTGGCTGAAATTCTGGAGTGTTATGCGCGCCGCACCAAAAGTTTAGCTAAAAATAAGCGTTTGCGTTATGTGTTGATTTTTAAGAATGCCGGTGGTCGAGCCGGAGCATCACTCTGTCACTCCCACTCACAAATTTTCGCGACAGAGTTTGTACCACCCCATATCTTAGATAAATCCAATCGTGTGCAAATTCATCGCTCCATGTTTGGAGATTGTATTTATTGTGACGTTATTAAGAAAGAGGCTGTCAGTGCTCGTTTTGTTTGGGCTGATAAAAATGTGATCGCCTTTTGCCCATATGCTTCCATGCATAATTACGAGGTTTGGATATTGCCTAAGCAGCACCGTGACAATATCACCCTACTAACGCATTCCGAGCGTTATTCATGGGCAAATATTATGAAGAAATTATTGCGCACCATTAATCATGAATTGCATTTACCGTACAATTATTATTTTCATCAATTAGTCGCCGACCCCGATCAACATCTCTACATGAAGATAATCCCACGTGGTTCGGCGTGGGCTGGCGTTGAAATCGGGTCTGGTTTAATTATAAATCCGATCCCACCGGAAGAAGCTGCGAACTTTTATAGAGTACATTTGTAAATCGCAGTGTACGAATATTATTCGTACACTGCGATAAAATTTCTTTTTCCAACTTGAATCACATCGCCGGATTTTAACACTAACGGTTTTTTCCAATCGGTTATTTTTTGATCATTTATTTTTACTCCCCCTTGTTCAAATAATCGTTTCGCCGCAGATTTATTTTCGGCCAGAGCTAGTTCCACAAGTATCGCCGGTGGCTCAGTAGTGTTTGGAATTAATTTGTTTGGTATGTCACTCGGTTTACCGTGTTTGGAAAACACTGTGTTAAATTCCTGTTCAGCTTGCGCCGCGGCTTCAGCTGAATGATAAATAGTAACAATTTCACGAGCTAATCTCATCTTGGCTTGTTTCGGATTGCCTTGAACAATTTGTTTAATTTCAGTCATGGGTAGATCGGTGCATAATTCAAAACACTGTTCTACTACATCGTCACCTAAAGCCATAATTTTGCCATATAAATCGGCCGGTTTAGCCGTAATGGCAATCACATTACCTTCTGACTTGCCGATTTTTACTCCATTGGCATCAGCCAATAACGGCACGGTGATAACAAATTTTTCCCGTTGATTGATTTCGCGTTGTAAAGTTCTTCCGGCCAACATATTAAACGTTTGATCTGTCCCACCAACTTCTAAATCAACATCCATCGCCACAGAATCATAACCCTGCATCAAAGGATACAAAAACTCATGCAGTGAAATGGGCTGCCCATGTTTAATGCGCCGTTCAAACATGTCTCGTTCTAACATTTGTTGCACGGTAAAATGTGCGGCCAGTTTTATAACCTCAGTGAAAGTAAGTTTGGCCAACCAGGTACTGTTATAACGAATTTCAACTGGATTGATTGGGTGATTAAAATCTAAAATTTTACTGGCTTGCTCTTTATAGGTTTCGGCATTTTTTAAAATCTGCCCTGATGTTAGAGGAACACGGGTTTTATCTTTCCCAGTCGGATCCCCAATAACGGCCGTAAAGTCGCCCATTAATAAAATCACTTTGTGCCCCGCCTGTTGAAATTGAGCTAGTTTTCGTAAAGGTATTGTATGACCGATGTGTAATAATGCCCCGGTTGGATCCACTCCTAAATATAGGGTAAGTTTATCGCCAGTGGCCAGTTTTTCTTTGAGTTTTTTTAGTGATGGGTAAATTGTATCAACGCCTCTTTCTAATAATATGTCCATAATATTACACTAGCATGATCGCTCATTTTCTGCTACAGTGTGTTTTATCTATGGATAAAACACACCCCAGTAAACGCCGAGAGGGATTTAAGGGACACGTGAAGAAAAACTGGAAAAAATGGTTAAAACGTTTAGTATTAATTGGACTAATTGGTACAGCCTTGGTGGTGATAGCCGGCATCGCTGTATTTGCCTATTTTGCCAAAGATCTACCCAGTACTGAAGAATTACAAAATCGCGTGATTGCTGAGAGTACAAAAATCTACGATCGCAGTGGTGAACACATGCTCTATGAAACCGGTCGTGACGTCCGGCGCACCTATACAAAAATTGATGCTATTTCACCTTATCTCAAACAGGCGACGGTGGCCTTGGAGGATAAGAATTTTTACAATCATCACGGTTTTGACCCATTGGCTTTGCTCCGCTCCGCCGGCATTACCTTATCTTCAGAACGTCGCGTTGGTGGATCAACTATCACTCAACAATTTGTTAAATTAGCTATTGTTGGTAACGAATCAAGCCTGTCGCGAAAAATAAAAGAGCTTATTTTGGCTATCGAGGTAGAACGTAAATACAGTAAAGATCAGATTTTGGAATTTTATTTAAACGAAGCGTCTTATGGTGGTATAAATTTAGGCGTGGCCGCTGGCGCCCAAAGTTATTTTGAAAAGAGTCCGGCTGACCTGACTTTGGCTCAAGCGGCTTTTTTGGCAGCCATACCACAAAAACCCAGCCGAATTGATTCTGGAATGGAGGCTTTGTTGGAACGGAAAGATTTCACTTTAGAGCGTATGGCCGAGGAAGGATACATCACCCTAGAACAGGCTGATGCCGCTAAGCTTGAACCAGTTGATATTAAGCAAACCGCCGCCAAAAAAGATGCCCCACATTTTGTTGATTATGTTATCACCCAACTAGAAGATGATTTTGGCAGTAACTTTATCAATCAAGGTCTCAAAGTAACCACCACCCTGGATTATGATAAACAGGCCATTGCTGAACAGGTTATTACCGATGGTATGGTCAAGGTTGAAAAATATGGTGGTAGCAACGCCGCGTTAGTTTCTCTTGATGCCAAGACGGGTCAAATATTAGCCATGGTTGGTTCAAAAGATTATTATGCTGCTGATTATGATGGACAAGTTAATGTCGCTACCAGCCTGCGCCAACCTGGTTCTTCCTTTAAGCCTATTGTCTATACCACCGCCTTTGCCAATGGTTACAATCCTAATACTGCTTTGTTTGATGTAGAAACTGATTTTCCAACTGAAAGCGGTAATTATCACCCACATAATTTCAGTATGGGTACTTCTGGTCCTACTACTATGCGTCGCGCTTTGGGGCAATCTCTCAATATCCCTGCCGTTAAAACTCTCTACTTGGTTGGCAAAGATAAAGTGCTCGATACCGCCGATAGTCTTGGTTATACCACATTGGGAAATCGCGATACTTATGGTTTGGCTTTAGCGCTAGGGAGTGGTGAAGTAAAATTATTAGAACACACCTCGGCTTTTGCCACCTTTGCTCGAGAAGGTGAGCGCCATCCCACAGCCAGTATTTTAAAAGTAGAAGATCGCACTGGTAAGGTGTTATATGAATGGACCGACTCTGCTTCTCAAGTGGTTGATAAAAATGCCGTTAAACAATTGAATAGTGTTTTAACCGACCAAGGCGCGCGCTCTGGTTTTTCGGCTTTAAATATATCTGGAAAAACGATTGCTGGTAAAACCGGCACCAGTCAAGATTTTCATGATGCTTGGACATTAATGTATACACCGTCGTTTGCCACGGGTATTTGGACGGGTAATAACAATAATGACGCGATGGATTATATGGCTGATGGTGTTATCATTGCCGCCCCAATTGCCAATGACTACATGAGTCGGATTCTTGAGGGTTTACCGAATGAATCTTTTACCGCCCCAGATGCGGTTAAGGCTAACAAGCCAGTTTTAAGCGGCGCAATTGGTGAGACAGTTGAAAAATATGTTGATAAGGGTACACAACATATTATTCCAGATAGTTGTGTGAACACATATCCAGCCGAGTTTAAAGTCAAGAAAGAGTTTAAAGAAGTACACACCATCTTACAGTATCTGCGCAAAGAAGACCCACTTGGTTCCGCACCAGACAAACCAGAGAGTGATCCAATGTATTCATCTTGGGAAAAGGCTATTCAAGCCTGGGCGGAAGGACAGTCAGATTATATTACAGAAAAAACCGAATATGAAGATTGTAATCTCCGCTCGGCTGATCAAAGCCCTACTGTTACTATAATTTCTCCGGCTAGTGGAGATAAACTGACTAGCAAAACATTTTTATTGGCGGCTAGAATTAATCCGGGCACAAATCGCAGTATAAAAAAAGTTGAATATATTATTGATAATATTCCAGTTGATACTAAAACCAGTCAACCTTTTACCAGCACTTATGTACCAACCTCTCTGACCACTGGTAATCATTCATTAACAGTTCGCGTAACAAACGACCGTGATAATGTTACTTCCAGTACCGTGTCGTTTTCTTACAGTGTTGGTAGCACCAACACTAACACAAATAATAGTAATACAAACAGTAACAAAAATTCAAACTCCAATAATACCAACTCACCTAGCAATAAGAACAGCAATACAAATAAAAACACGAACGGCAATAAAAATGCTGGCAATTAACTCGTGCGAAATTGTAGGCGCGTAATAATTTTTCCAGTGGTTTTTAAAACATATTCACAGATATCGGTCTGACGATCGCGTAAACAGTGCATTAATTCTGGATGAGTTGAGCGCACTACTAGCACACCACCTTGAACAAATAACGGCGTGCAATCATTAGCATTAATATCTGGAAATTCACTGGCCAAATATAGCTGAAAGGCTTCAACCACCATGGCAGCTTGCACCGTGTTAGCCACTCCAGCCTGGTTAAGACGCTTGAGAATGTCTTGTTTTGAAATGGCCTGCATCACTGCTTAATTGGCATGATAATATAATTAAACAGATCGTCACTTCCACCTTTTATTAACGCCGGGCTAAGTTGACCATTTAATAAACAAATCACCTCATTACCAATTAAACATTGCAGCCCATCCAGTAAGAAGCGGTAATTAAACACTATAGTCACATCATCGCCTGCCACCTGAGCTGGTAAGGTAGTAACGTTTTGCCCGAGTTGGGTATTAACTGCCTTTATTTGCAATGTTTGATCGGTGGCATTAAAGGTCAAATTGATATCATTTACTCCAGTTTTACTAAACAAGGCTGCTCCTTTAACTGCTTTCATTAGATCATTCTTATCTAAACTCACCGTAGTTTGTCCGGCTTTAGGAATAATCTGTTCGTAATCAGGAAACTTTCCTTCGATTAATCTAGAGATAAACTCAACTTCACCCAACCGACAAGCAATTTGTGTTTCAGTGACAAATAAATCAACTGTTTCTATTTGAATGAATTGTATTAAGCGTAATAATTCATGCGCCGAGCGTTGTGGTAGAATTATTTTCATACTCTCCCCCACCTGTGTTAAAGGCGCCGTTCTTTCCGCGAGACGATAGCTATCGGTTGCTGCTAGCTTTAAATTTTTATCGCTGAACATTAAACAAATCCCGGCGATCTCTGGGCGGGTTTCATCAATGGCGGCTGCTAAAATGGTCTGTTGCAAAGCCACCTCTAAATCACCTCGTACTAGAGAATAATGTTGCCCACCTTCCACGGTTGGTAGAATTGGAAAGTCGCCCGCACCCTCTCCTTTTAATACTGTAGCCTGGCCATTAGCTGTGACCCTTAATTCGTTTTGCTGTAATTCACAATCAATCTTCTCAGTTGTTAATAAAGCTACATAATTACTAAATAGTTGCGCTGGTAATGTAAATGATCCATCAGTGTCCACCTTGGCACGCAATGTTGCTTGGACACCAATTTCTAAATTAGTAGCGGCTAAAACTATTTTATTGTCCTGGGCTTTAATTAAAACATTTTGCAGGATAGGTAAGTTCGCATTTTTATTAGCTACTCGACTGACGATGAGTAGGCCGTGCTTTAAATTTTCTTGGGTGCAGGAAAATTTCATAACATCTGTATCTTAATTAAATTATATAAATAAATAGATAATAACAATAATAAGGGGTGTTAATAAGTGGATAATGGTAGTTAGTGTTAACATAGTTGAATTATATGTTGCTTGGTTGATGGAATAGACTGTGTGTAGAGTTGTGCATGTCCAGTGGATGAATTTTACCGCTTAATTTATTACACTTTTCACACACACTCACTGCACAACTTATCCGCAGGTTATAAATAAAGTTTTTGTCTAATTAAAGTAATGTCTTGTACTAATTTCTCATTTAATTCCATATCTTGTTTTATTTTGTTATAAGCATGCATCGCTGTGGTGTGATCGCGCCCTCCTAATTCTTCACCAATAGCAGGATATGATGCATTCATTTCTTCGCGCATAATAAACATGGCTATTTGTCTGGGGAAAACCAATTCTTTTTTGCGTGAGCTACTAGTAAGTAAAGAAACTGCTACTGTGTAATACTCAGCTACTGCCAGGAGGACTTGTTTTGTGGTAATAGCACCATGTTTGGGGGCTTGTACTAAGGAGGACAGTAGACCCTTTACACTATCAACCGTTGGTTTGGTATTAGTCAACTGAGTGGCAGCCATAACACGATTTAAAGCGCCTTCAAGCTCTCTAATGTTGTTTTGAATCACACTGGCAATGTATTGGACGATATCGTCGGCTAACTGAATGTTTTTTTCCTGGCACTTGGTTTGCAAAATAGCAATCCGAGTTTCTAAATCCGGTGCACCAACATCAACGATCATTCCCCACTCAAAGCGTGACACCAAACGATCTTCCAAGGTTGGAATGGCTTTAGGAGGGCGATCAGAGCTAATCACAATCTGTTTATTGTTTTGGTGTAAGAAATTGAAGGTATGGAAAAAAGCTTCTTGTGTACCCTCTTTACCGGCCAAGAACTGAATATCATCAACCAGTAAAACATCAACTGATCGGTATTTGTTCGTAAATGTATCCGGTTGACCCGCTTTAACTGATTTAATAAATTCATTAGTGAAGGTTTCACAAGGAGTATATAGCACACGTTTATTGGAGAATTTCTGTAGAATAGCATTGCCGACAGCTTGCATTAAATGAGTTTTTCCTAGACCAACTCCACCATATATAAACAACGGGTTATAAATCGTGGCCGGGCTCTCACTAACTGCGCGACAAGCCGCATAGGCTAACTCGGTTTTCTTGCCAACCACAAAGGTATCAAAAGTATAGCGCGCATTTATTTCGGCCTGTTTTGGAGGTGTAGCAGTAGGCGCAATAACAGGTTTGGATGGTTGAACTACCGGAGGTACCACCGGTGTTTGTGGAGCAGCCTCAGGCAAGCTAACCACTTCGCGCTTACTAAATGGCGCTACTTTGTAGAGAATCTGCTTTATCTTCCCATCAGTAATTTTTTGCAATGACTTTAAAATACTGTGATGGTATTTATTTTCAATCCAGGTTTTAATAAAACCACTAGGTACTCCCACCGTGACAGATTGATCGTTATATTCAACAATAAAAGTATGTTTGAACCAGGTCGTAAAATTGGCCTTGGTTAGAGTGAGTTCAAGTTCTGCCATGCAGGCTTCCCAGAGTTGTGTGGAATTCATAGGCCGATATCCTACCACACTATGTAAACCAAGACACTGTTGACAGCATGTGGAGAAACTGTGTATAGTGCCGCTATGTCAACTAAACGAACCTATCAACCCAAAAAACGGACTCGTACTAAGGAACATGGTTTCCGAAAAAGATCAGGCACTCCCAGTGGACGAAAGATTTTGGTCAGCCGCCGCCGCAAAGGTCGGAAGCGTCTAGCGCAATAATTTTACCGTGAAAAATCGGGATATCCAAGCCGTGTATAAAAAAGGCGTCGTGGCTCACCACCCCTTTTTTCGTTTACACGCTCTAGCTTCAACCGAGCCTCAATTTACTGTGGTAGTATCAAAACAAGTCCATAAACATGCTGTAGTGCGTAATCGTATAAAGAGACAACTAAGAGCCATTATTCGGAAACTTCACAAAAAACCATACGATGTAGTGGTGGTAGTAAAACAGAAAGCCGTTGGTGTGGCCGCGAAAGAATTTTCCATAGCCATAAATCAAGTATTTCATAAATTGCAGCTATTATGATTGAATTAGTTAGATTATGGCCTAGACATGCATTATTGTGGGTAATTAGACTATATCAAAAGACCATTTCTCCAGATCATGGCTTGCTTAGAGGGCTAACTTTGATGGGGTGTCGTTTTAAACCAAGCTGTTCGGAGTATGCCTATACAGCCGTAGAGCGCTATGGCATAATCAAGGGCACCTATTTAGGCAGTAAACGAATATTGCGTTGTACCCCATTCACTTCGGGTGGTTACGACCCAGTACCATAAATATTATATGCTTGGACAACTCTACAACACAATATTATACGAACCAATTTTTAATGCCTTGATGTGGCTGTATTATTTTTTGCCCGGTCACGATATGGGTGTGGCCATTATTGTATTAACATTAGTCATTAAATCATTATTATTTTGGCCAGCTTTTTCTGCTTTAAAATCACAAAAGAAGTTGCAAGAAACACAACCAAAAATAAATGCCATTCGCGAGAAATACAAAGATAATAAAGAAGAGTTGGGCAAGCAACTCATGCAGTTCTACAAAGATAATAAAGTTAATCCGTTTTCGTCTTGTTTACCATTAATCATACAATTACCTATCTTAATTGCTTTATACCAAGCCTTTTTGCACGGTTTACAAATCGATCCGACCACTCACCTGCTCAATGTGGAGCAAGTTAATCATCTGTATGGCTTTCTACGTGATATTTACACCACAACCTCTATAAACATGTCCTTTTTCGGTATAGTAGATTTAGCGCAATCAAAAAATGTCATATTTGCCGGGTTAACCGGGTTAGCCACTTTTGTGCAAATTCGTATGATGCAAGCGAAGCGGCCGGTTATTAAAACCGAAGGCAGTAAAGATGAAGATATGGCCGCTAGTATAAACAAACAAATGATGTATATGATGCCAATTATGACGACCATTTTTGGCTATCAGTTTCCGGCTGGCTTGGCACTGTATTGGTTGACTTCAACGTTATTTAGCATCGTACAACAACTGTATTTTTTCAGGCAAAATAAGCCGCCAGTGACCCAGTCATAGTTAGAGTTCGTTGATTGACTGTGTCTCCCAAACCAAACTGAATTGTACCCAGAGCATTTGACCATAAGTCTGGGGCTCGTTCTGGCCATTCTATAATAACTAAAGCGGCCGGATTGCTTAGCCAAGTTGGAATATCAAGCGTGGTTAGTTCTGCATTGTCTGACAAACGATAAAGATCAATATGAACAAGCTGGCGAATGATTAGATGAGAAGTCTCATATACATTCATTAGTGTAAAGGTTGGGCTCGTTATGGAGCGATCGATGTGTAAAGCCTGGGCAATGCCTTGTACGAAGGTGGTTTTACCGGCACCTAGCTCCCCACTGAGCAAAACTAAACCTCCGTGTGCGAGGTTAGCCACTAATTTTTCTGCAAAAGCGTGAGTAACACCAGCGCTAGATGATTGACAAACGACTTTTTTCATGATATATTAGTATAAACATATGGCTCAAATTCGTCCAGATCGTATCGAAACACTATTAGTGGCCGCTGTCTCACATGGAGCTTCTGATGTTCATATTATTGCTGGTCACCCCCCATTGTTTCGCATCAGCGGACAACTGTTGGATGCCCCAGGGGAACCGATCTTAACTCCAGAAGATACACAAAATATTGTTTTATCACTGTTGAACGATGAACAGCAACAACAATTATCCAAAGAACGTGAGTTAGATTTTGCCTATGCTGTAAAACAAATTGCTCGCTTTCGTGTTAATGCTCATTGGGAACGTGGCTATATGGGGTTAGTGGCTCGAGCGATTAATGTTAATCCCCCAACCTTGCAGGCACTTGGTTTGAATGAAACTGTTTCACAGTTAACTAATTTACATCAAGGATTAGTTTTGGTCACCGGTCCAACTGGGTGTGGCAAGTCGACTTCTTTGGCCGCCATGATTGAACAAATCAATCAAACACGTTCAACACACATAATTACACTAGAAGATCCAATTGAGTTTTTATTTACATCAAATAAAAGCATTATTAGACAAAGAGAATTACACCGTGATTTCTTATCCTTTGCTGAAGCCTTAAAACACATTGTGCGGCAAGATCCTAATGTAATAATGGTAGGTGAAATGCGTGATTTGGAAACCATTGCAGCGGCACTAACGGTAGCGGAAACCGGTCACTTAGTGTTAGCGACATTGCATACCAATGGTGCAGCGGAAACCATTGATCGGATTATTGATGTTTTTCCACCACACCAACAACACCAAATACGTTATCAATTATCAAGTGAATTACGAGCGGTTATTTCTCAAATTTTAATTCCCAATGTTGATGGTGGGCGCGTGGCCGCTCGTGAGATACTGATGAACACACCGGCTGTATCAAACTTGATTAGAGAAAACAAAATCGCGCAATTAAAAACCGTCATGCAGACCTCAGCGCAAGAACATATGTTCACCATCGATCAAGATTTGAAACGGCTTTATAATGACAAGGTGATCACTGAAGTAGTGGCTCGATCATACATGATGAATCCGGAGCTCTTGCCTAACTAGAGCGAATTCGTTACAGTAACCGAGCTTTTTGTCAGACTGCCCGCTGCCCCCGTAGCTCAACGGATAGAGCACTGGTCTTCGGAACCAGGGACGTGGGTTCGATTCCTGCCGAGGGCACAAAAAACAAGTCTCCGTAGCTCAGTCGGTAGAGCAGTCGCCTCTTAAGCGAACGGTCACTGGTTCAAATCCAGTCGGGGGCACAATGTTATAAATAACTATATGTCAGAACATTTTGTTCCAGAGCGTGCCACTGGATTAAAACCACACGAAGTTAATATTACACGACAGCGCGTTTTAGGAAGCGGTTGGTACGGTCGAGTTTTTTTAGCTGACGTTGAGGTAAGTGCAGCCGATGGAAGAACGCGCCACAAAACAATGGCCGTAAAGGATTTTCATACTAGAGAAAAAAATCCCGGACTAGAATATAAACATGCTAAGCGAGCGATGGAAAATTATGCTATTGCCAAAGCGGCCGGATTACGCGTGTTTCCGACCTACCGTTTGAATGATGCGGAAAACAAAATACTAATGACCCTAGGCGACACCGATGAGTGGATTTGTATTGGAAGCAATAAAGGATCAGACATTGTCAAAAACGTAACTGGGCGAGAATTAATGATCAAACCAGATGAGGGTACAACTAGATTTATTGACGGCGTCCTTGATCAAGCCGAGCTAGCAACTAGAGCACATATAAACATTATGTGCGATATGCCATTCTTTTTTATAGATCGTGAAAAACAAGAGCGGTTAGATTTTGTGTTAGGAGACATGGATTCACTCAGGGTTTTAGACAATAAAGCTCCTCGGTATTCTAAAGAAATATTATATGAATCTAATTTGATAGAGATGCATATTAGTTTGAAAGATTTTTTTCGGAAAAACCTCGGCGACCCCAAACAATATTTACTGCTACTAAATGAAGTATATGTTAATAAAGGCGGCAATCTGGAACATTTAAACAACCTAGCTGGGCAATAAATACAATATCTATTTGTTTCCCTCCGGTGAAGTATTCCGTTGGGTAACCTGTCTTGGGGCTGGCTATACGTTGAAAATACCAAAAAAATGGATTTGACACCACCCAACTTAATGTATATAATAGAGATATACATGAAACAAACGTATGTTTACTGATATTATCGGGTTTCAATGGGATGATGGTAACCTTGAGAAAAACTGGTTAAAACACCATATTACCAACGCTGAAGCCGAACAAGTGCTTTTTAACAAACCGCTAGTGATAGCAGAAGATCAAATTCATTCCAGTACACAAGAACAACGATGGGTCGCTCTCGGCCAAACAAATACCAAAGAATTTTTAACCATTATTTTTACTATTAGAAAGCAATATATTCGCATTATCTCAGCTCGATCAATGTCTAAAAAAGAACGAAACGCCTATGAAAAAAATACCTAATTTTAAAACTGAAGATCAAGAACGTGATTTTTGGAGTGACCACGATGCCACTGATTATTTCAAAATCGATCAGGCTAAATCGGTTCGGTTTCCAAACCTAAAACCATCCACAGAAACAATTGCTTTGCGGTTACCAGTCTTTTTACTGGAAGAAATCAAATTATTGGCTCATAAAGAAGATGTGCCCTATCAATCATTGATGAAACACATGTTGTTTGAAAAAACCAAAGAACAAGTTCGGACACGTTAATTTATAGACGGTATTACAAAAACTACTTTTTCAGCGCGTCTTTTAAAGCCTTGCCGGCTTTGAATTTAACCACCAGTACGGCTGGCATGTGGATTTTTTGAGTAGGATGTAACGGATCAACACCTAAGCGAGCGGAGCGGAGACGAGATGAGAAATGACCAAAACCGGTGAGAGCGACTTCTTCACCTTGTTTGATTTGTTCTGTGATGGTAGCCAGTAACGCATCGACCACCTCCTCGGCGGTTTTTCTATTAACTCGGGCTTTTTCGGCTACCAATGTAATCAAGGCAAGTTTTTTCATGCCGGTAGTATACGATCAACCCGTTGTAATTGTACAGTGTGTTTTGTGGTAGGATCGATTTCAATATAGACCGAATTAAAAATAACCTCGCCGGTTTCAGCTGGACTAAGAGCAATGGGTGTTTGGGTTAAGAATCTTTGTAGCACTTTATGTTTATCGGCTCCAATCACTGAATCAGCTGCGGCGACTGAACCAAGATCACACACCAGACCAGTGCCGTGCGTTAAAATACGGAGATCGGCCGTTGGTACGTGAGTATGAGTACCAACTACCAGTGAGGCGCGACCATCGGCATACCAGGCCAGAGCTTGTTTTTCACTGGTGGCTTCAGCATGAACATCAACAATCACGGCGGCTAGATCATCTAATTTATATTGTTTGAGAATATTATCCAGACAATAAAACGGGCTATCAACTTGTTGGGGCATAAACACTTGTCCGGCCAGGTTAATTAACAAAACTTTTTTAGTGCCTATTTCAATGACAGTATGTCCTCGTCCTGGAGCCACTGCTGGATAATTGGCCGGGCGTAACACTTTACTATCGGATCGTTTCAAATATTCTACCCCATCTTTATTATCAAACACATGATTACCAGACGTAAAAAAAGTTACGCCAGCGGTCAACATGTCTTCAACTGTGGTATGTGACACACCATTACCGTGCGCCATATTTTCGGCATTCATGAATACAGCATCAAGTTTGAGTTCATGACGTAAGCTCGGCACTAATGTCTGAACGGCGCGACGACCGGCCTTGCCAACGACATCACCGATATAGAGTAAACGTAATGGCTCCATGATTTAACGAGCGTATTCAACCACTCTGGTTTCACGAATTACTGTCACACGGATTTCACCGGGGTATTTGAGTTCTTGCTCAATTTTTAGAGCAATATCACGGGCTAATTTATTGGCGGTGTAATCATCCACTTGATCTGGGCGTACAAACACGCGCACTTCTCGACCAGCTTGAATAGCATACACTTTATCAATACCAGGGAAAGTTAAAGCGACATTTTCTAGTTCTTCCAAACGTTGGATATAATTTTCATAAGTATCTTTACGGGCACCGGGGCGCGAACCAGAAATAGCATCAGCGGCTTTCACAATCACAGCCTCAAGAGTGGGTGGATAATCATCGTGGTGATAGAGAATTGGTGCAATAACCGCATCAGTGAGACCAAATTTTTTGGCAATATCACGACCGATTTCAGGATGGGTTCCCTGCACTTCATGATCAACTGATTTACCAATATCATGCAACAAACCACCTTTACGTGCCACATTGACATCAGCGCCAAGATGTTCGGCTAACATCGCAGCTAAAAAAGACACTTCAATTGAATGGCGTAACACATTTTGTCCAAAAGATGTGCGATATTTTAAACGGCCTAAAATAGATACCAATTTTGGATCGAAGCCAGTTACACCGACTTCATATAAAGCATCTTCACCAGCCTTTTTAATATCGATAGCTAAATCTCGTTTGGCTCGTTCGACGCAGTCTTCAATTCTAGCCGGATGAATACGACCGTCTTCCATCAGCATTTCCAAAGCGCGCTTGGCTAGATGGCGACGAATTGGGGAAAAGCCAGAGACAACAATAGTTTGCGGGGTATCATCGATTAATATCTCTACGCCGGTTAATTCCTCGATGCGTTTAATATTGCGCCCTTCTTTACCAATGATGCGTCCCTTCATATCGTCACTAGTAAGATGAACTGAGGTAGTCGTTGTGTCGGTGGCATGACTGGTAGAACAGCGTTGGATAATCACCGACATTAGTTCATTGGCTTTACGCTCCAGTTCCTCACTACCCTGTTCTTCCATTTTACGTAAACGCGATAATAAGGCTTCTTTAGATTGCTCTTCCACGCGTTTTTCCAGTAGTTGTACCGCCTGAGCCCGATTCATTCCGGCCACTTTTTCTAAGCGGGCCACTTGTTCGGTTTTAACAGTATTGATATCTTCTTTGAGTTTTTCCAATTCTTTGGCTTTATCTTGTAATTTGGTGTGTTTATTTTCTAAATCCAACAGTTTTTCATCAAACATGCTTTCACGTTTCTCCAGGCGGCGTTGGGCAGCGGTCACTTCTTGACGGCGCTCATTTTCTTCGCGCTTGGAATCATCTAAAATTTTCAAGCCTTTATCTTTAGCCTCTAACAAAAAAGACTGCGCCTTTTGTTTAGCGTCTTGCATGATAGTTTCAGCCTTGGCCTCGGCCGAGCTAGTTGTTTTAGCGGCTACTTGTTTACGGTACCAGTAACCGATTAGGCCGCCAACAACAACGGCCACCACGAACACTATTAGACCCAGAATAATTGGGCCCAGTATGGATAGGGACATAAATTTTTTCCTAAGGTTGGGTTCGAATTAAGCAATGTCGTCGCGGAACCAGACACGCCCGACAAATCTACCTTATCAGCTAAGTAATCACTTTGTCAATAATGCCGTATTTCTTGGCTTCTTCGGCGCTCATGAACTTATCCCGATCAGTATCAACCTCGATTCGTTTCAATTCTTGCTGTGTGTGTTTAGCTAAAATCTTGTTTAGACGATCGCGCGTGCGCAAAATATGTTCAGCGCGAATCTTTATGTCGGAGGCCTGCCCTTCAGCCCCACCCAATGGTTGATGAATCATTATTTCGGCATTTGGTAAGGAATAACGTTTACCTGTCGCACCACCAGCTAAGAGTAAAGCGGCCATGGAAGCGGCCGTACCAATCACCACAGTAGAGACATCGCATTTTATGTACTGCATGGTATCGTAGATAGCCAAACCAGCTGTGACATAACCACCGGGTGAGTGGATATATAAGGTAACGTCTTGCTTGGCATCTTGTGATTCTAAGAATAATAATTGAGCAATAATGCTATTGGCCACCATATCGTCAATGGTGGTACCGAGAAATATAATGCGATCTTTTAGTAGGCGTGAATAAATATCATAGACGCGTTCACCGTCAAAGGATTTTTCAATAACTGACGGTATTAGGTTAATTGCTTGGGGTGATGGCATAACCAGTTGGAGTTAATGTTAACGTTCCGCTAGTGGTGAAGCCGGCCGCTTTTTTATGGCCGCCACCACCATAGAGCTTAGCAAACTCAGTCACGTCGAGTAAAGGATTAGTGGTGCGCAAACTACCTTTAATCACATCAGGCGCCGTTTGGACAAGTACCAATATGGCCTTATCAGCAGATTGATCCAGGCCATTTAAAAAATTGGAGATGCCCGAGATGTCTTCATCATCAGCTTGGCAGTCAAGTAAATCTTCTAAAGTCAACGTTGTTACAACCATGCCTGTTTTTGCATCTTCATGTAGACGTTGGAGAGCCCTGCCCCATAATTTTAGGGTGGTATAGGTACGATGGTTCAAAGCCTGTTTTGTAATGTGTGCTAGATTAGCTCCTTTAGAAACAAGCCTCGAAGCGACTTGTACCGCACTAGCAGTTGTAGCAAGATTGGTTAAATTTCCTGTGTCAGTAATTAATCCAGTTAGCAAACAAGTGGCAATGGTATGGTCAATCGCACGGACACTTTCTAAAAGATGATAAACCACCTCACAAGCTGAGGAAGCCGTACTAGCAACTAAATTTATTTGACCAAAGTTAGTATTGGTAACATGGTGATCAATATTTATTAAAGTATATTTCTGAGGTAGTCCGGCAATCTGTTCGGCGACACCAGCGTAACCTAAATCACCAGCATCAACTACTACAATTACATCAATAGATTTATCTAGCCAGACATTATTTTGTGGGCCTAAAGTATTGGCTTCGGGCAAAAAATGAAAATAATCAGCCGCTGGATCAAGACAATAGTTTTGGACCGGTTTATTTAGGGAGTGACAGTAATGACGAATAGCCAGACCGGCCCCAATCGTATCTCCATCCGGTTTGCGATGCGAGATAATCAACACATGGTTGGCTTGTTGTAGTGCTGTAATAATTTCAGTGTGGATGGCGTTAAACATAACGCGCTACCTTACTGGGTTTCAAGCAGGCTGTCAAGTAATTGTTCAATGGGAACGGCTTTCCTCTCTGTGTCATCTAGGACAAAGCGAAAATGCGGCACTGATCGAAAAGTAATTCGAGCTGCCACATCATCAACTAGGTCAACCAAGTGACGTTTAATCAGTTGTAAAGTTGAACCTGATTGACTATCCGGAACAACCGAAACATACACGGTGCAGTAATGTAAATCAGCGGTGGTGTGGACTTTAGTAACGCTAACTACGACACCCTGAGGGAATTCAATTAAGCGCATAATAGCCGTGGCGAAATAATCACGCAGCTGGGTATTGATTTGGCGCATGCGTTGTTTTGGCATAAACTAAGCAATGATTTTTTCTAAAGCGCGTGGTTTTTCACTAGTGGTGTAGGCCTCAACGATGTCTCCAACCAGAGGCGTAATGGTGGTATCAAGTTTTAGACCACACTCAGTACCGTTGTCTACGGCAGCGACATCTTTTTTATTACTTTGTAATTGAGTAATAGTCGCCTCTCCCACTGTGGCACTAGCCCGGACAATTTTGCAAATGGCTCTTTGTTGAATACTACCAGATTGAACCTTGCCGCCAACAATGGCATGCTTACCGGTGACGCGGAAAATAGCTAACAATTTCACTTCACCCAGTTTATTATACGAAATATCCGGTGGTAATAAATTTTGTAGTTCTTGTTCAATGTACTCGAGCAATTTATAAATAACTGTAAAATGTTGAATGGTTGTTTGTGTGCCGAGCGCATAAGCAGCGGCCGCTGCTGTGGTGGAAACATTAAAACCAATCAGTCGTGCTTTGCTAGCCACTGCCTGATCGATATCTTTTTCTGTAACGTCGCCTAAACCGCGTTTTACAATATCAACTGTGACATCTTTGAAACACAGTTTATCAATAGCACCAATCAGAGCTTCCAGTGAACCGTGGGTATCAGCCTTCACGATAATGGATAAGCGGGGTTTATCGGTTTGATTAATTTCAGCTTTATGATGGGAGTAGGCAAAACTCTGGTATGATTTTTTTTGTTTCCGTTTAAGAGCTTTAGGATCGGTACAAATGGTTAATATATCACCAACTACAGGAGCATTTTTTAAACCCAAAAATCTTACCGGCGTAGATGGGACGGCTGTTTTCAAAGGGGTACCACGCCAGGAAGAAAGGGCTTTGATTTTACCAACCACCTCACCAACTTCAACAATATCGCCAATATGTAAAGTGCCGGTTTGAATCAGAACAGTAGCTACAGCCCCAGAATCTTTATCAACCCGTGATTCAATAATCGTTCCGACGGCACTGCGATTTGGGTTGGCTTGTAGTTTAGTTTGATTCATGTCGGCCACGAGCAACACCATGTCGAGCAATTCATCAATATGTTGGTTGGTTTTTGCAGAAATTGGGACACAAATAGTTTTTCCACCCCAATCTTCCGGTACTAAATTAACTTCCGACAATTCCTTTTTTACGCGTTCAATATCAGCCCCTGATTTATCCATTTTATTGATGGCCACCACAAAAGGCAGGTTGGCTTTTTCTAATATAGCAATGGCTTCGATAGTTTGTGGTTTCATACCATCATCGGCTGCGACCACTAGAATAGCGACATCGGCCACATTGGCACCACGCGAGCGCATGGCGGTAAAAGCCTCATGACCCGGGGTATCTATGAAAGTAATACTACGGTCTTTGTAATCAATTTGATAAGCGCCAATTGTTTGAGTGATTCCCCCAGCTTCATGGCCAGCAATGTTGGTTTTTCGAATGGCATCGAGCAAGGTGGTTTTACCATGATCAACATGACCCATGACAACAATGACTGGTGGGCGGGATTGTAAATTAGATTGAATATCGGCTGCTAGAGCAGTTTTTAGGCGTTCTTCACGGCCTAATTCAAGAGCATTCGTGGTGGAAGCAACTTTTTGTGTGGTGTAGCCAAAATCTTCCGCAATAATTGTAGCTGTGACAAAATCCAAATTTTCATTAATTGTTGCCATGATGCCATTACGCAATAATACACTGATAACATCGGTGACTGGTTTGTGTAATAGATCAGCAAATTGTTTGGTTGTAATGGGGTCAGGTACCTCTAAGACACGGGCAGTGTCTGTGGCTAAATCTGTCTTAACCTCTGTCTTTTCTTCGTGCGCAAATAAACTTTTACGTTGTTGTTGTTTGCGGTGGCCTTTAATAGCGGTAATAAGCTTAATAGCCACTTGATCGTCTACCTTGATGGCACGTTCACCAATATCAAAACCAAGCTGTACCGCCAGCGGAAAAAATTCATCTTTATTCATCTTCAACTCCCGAATGATTTCTGATACATTCATAGTCGGCTTACTCTAGCGATTTTAGGCGCTTATGTCAATTGACGGTGCTTGCCAACGATAACTTTTATAGCCTTAGGTTTAGCTGTTATTATTACTGGAGTTTTGACAACGGTGACACCATCTAATGTAACGGGCAGAGATTGTCCAGGGTGCTCCAAGGCTAGGCGTTCAACCACCAGCTCGGTGGGATGATAGGTCTTGGCTTTTCGGAACAATCCCCCAGTTTGGCCGATCGGTTTAATAAACAACTTAATATGCGTTTGATCAAATATTGTAATTGAGCAAGCAACTGCCTCAGTTTGAGTACTGATTGTCCATTTATTATTGCACATTAGCTGGGTGTTTATTGGCAATATTGCTGTAGCAGTGATTAAGAAATATATTTGATTAGCTTTGCCGAGTGGGAGTTGTTTAGTAATGCGGCGCGATAATGTATCACAACCATCAAGTGCATCAGTTACCCCGAACCAGGCACCGAGCTTAGTTTCACCAAAGGGTAAAAATCCCATACTGCAATCATACTGGGCCACCACTTGTAAGGCGCGTAAAAAAGTGTGGTCATTACCAACTACTACAACAGTATGAGCACCTTGTTTGATACCGTGTTCAATCAACTCCTTCATGTTGCGCAAAGGCAACAGCTTCTCAACCCGGCCGTTAATACCAAGCTCAATCACCCTAGCTTCCATGTGATCCAAGATCCCGGTATATTTTTTATCAAGTACGAAATTATCGTACAGATAAAAGAACATAATTCCTAAGCAGTTTGGCTATCTGCACCAGTAGTACATTGACCTTTCAAAATAGCTCCAGTTTCTACGGATAAAATATTGGTTGTGACATCGCCAAAAACTTTTCCAGACGCCATAATATGCAATTTTCCATGGCATAAAACATTACCTTTAATTTCACCCGCTAAAGTGATATTGTTGGCTTCAACATCGGCCTCTATTCTGGCGCTGTCTTCAACTAACAAATCATCTTTTGTACTTAAGGTGCCAACAACCTCACCCAGAACTGTGATGGGGCCGTTACCAGTAAATTTTCCTTCGACTTTGACGCCATCACCGATGACGGTACTAGGTTGTGCATCCATATCAACTTCATTATTATTAAAAAATTTAGACATGTGTTCTGTATATCTTAATCTAGAGACGTTGTCTACTGTGCATAACATTGCTAGAATAGGGCAATGAAAAAAGATCTAGTGGTCTACACAATAATTTTGACGATTGTCTTAAGCAGTGTCGTTGGGTTATACGTGTATGACAGTAAGACAAATGTATTAGGGCAGTTTTCAAAAGACTTATTTCATAGGTTAATTTCCTAGAATAGTTTTGCGACGCAATTAATATTCTAATATTAGCCTCAGTAGCTCAATGGATAGAGCAATCCCGTCCTAAGGGAGAGATGGGAGTTCGATTCTCTTCTGGGGCACAGGCAGTACATTTGATCTTTTTAGTAAGTTGGTATATAGTCCTCAAGGTTTAGATAAATGATCCTTTTTGTAGGGGCCGATAGCTTCCGCCGACGCTCTCGAAGACTCGAGCTTTGGCGGACAGGCAGTTGGTAGATTGTTTCGCTTAAGGGCCGATAGCTCAGTTGGTAGAGCGTTCCCATGGCATGGGAAAGGTCCGGGGTTCGAATCCCCGTCGGTCCACTTATTTGGGCCTGTAGCTCATCTGGTAGAGCGCAGCATTCGCATTGCTGAGGTAAGCGGTTCGAGTCCGCTCAGGTCCACCTTCGTTCACCTTAGCCTTCGGCGTCAGTGAGCTTCGGTGAATAAATCCACAAAGAATTAATGTTTCCATTTAATTGGGTTGTTATGGATGTATTTACGAACATTATTAAAATGGTGGTCATTTCTGATAATATCATCGTAATATGAGCGTTGCCAGGAAAATTGCGCACATGAGTTCGTTAATTTCATTGTTCGTGTGACAACATGTTTGTATGATTTTACAATTTTGGATATTAATCCGTAATTCGGGGATGCGGAATTATATGTTGTGGATGTACATGTGCGGGCAACATTGATGGACGAACGAATTGGAGGAGTGGACGAATATTATTCGTCCACTCCTCCAATTCGTTCGTTAACCGACGGTTTAATGACAATGATTCCATGTATGTGATTCGGCATGATGACAAATTCATCAATTGAAACATTTGTATAATGTTTTGGAATTTCGAGCCAATAGTTGTGTGCAATTTTTCCATATGTATTGAGATTCATCTTACGATTATTAATTTCACCAAACCAATGTTGCATAAAACGAGTGCAAATCGTAATAAAATAACAACCAGATGATGAATAATCATAACCATTAAGGCGTAATTGTTTTCTGATTTTTGGTTGATACATAAAAACGCCCCAAATAGGCGGGCGCTTTTCTTTGGTGAATGTATCGTAGAAACACGGTGCTGTCAAATTGTTCCACGTGGAACAATAATGGGGGATATGGTAACGTATGTTTGATAAAATTGTGTGGATGCATGTGTGTAACCATGTGTTCCATGCAGTGGACGAATATTATTCGTCCACTGCATGGAACACATGGACACGATGATTGATTCAATATATCTATTACAAATAAATGCCTAACATTACACATATTAAAGAGTCTCACAATAAATACAGAATCATGGCCGTAACCAAAAACATTTCTGTAGAACGTATTTTATCGATCCTCAAGCACTATGACATAACATTAATTGGAGAAAATCGTTGGCAGGAGGCCAAAGGTAAACTGCCATTTCTGCCTACTAATATTGAAAAACACTTCATAGGACACTTACAGACTAATAAAGCTAAACCAGTCGTTGAGGCTTTTGATGTTATTGAAACAGTTGATACTTTAAACTTGGCTCAAGCTATTAACCAGGCAGCCAGTGAGCTTAAAAGAATCATGCCCGTATTTCTTCAGGTCAATATAAGTCGTGATTCTAATAAATATGGTTTTCTCCTCGAACAACTTCCCCACATTATCCCGCAATTCGAGCAATTCCAACATCTCCAACTATCCGGTCTTATGACAATTACCGCTAAACAGTCACCTGAACAAACCAGACAGGATTTTAAAACCATGAAGCAGCTTCAAATACAGTATAAGCTACCTGAATTATCAATGGGTATGTCAGACGATTGGTCGATAGCAGTGGCCGAGGGGGCAACTATTGTAAGATTAGGACGGGCATTATATACTGCTTCTATGGCACAAGCTTTTACAGACGCAAATTTTAAACAGGAGGTTCTGCAATCTGACGTTCCGGTACTAGTTGATTTTTGGGCGAGTTGGTGTGGTCCATGTAAATTGCTTGGTCCTTTAATTGAGGAATTAGCCGAAGAGTATAAAGGCAAGGCTGTGAAGATTGGTAAAATGGAAGTGGATGAAAATGAAAGCACACCTGCGCAGTATCAAGTGATGTCTGTTCCAACACTAATTTTTTTCCAGAATGGTAAACCAGTGCAACAGATGATTGGGATGCAGACAAAAGCAGATCTTAAAGCTGCTTTAGATGGCCTCATCTGATAAACAGTATGATGTAGTAATAATCGGCGGTGGTCCAGCAGGGCTCACCGCCGCTTTGTATACCGCGCGGCGTAATTTAAGTACTGTCATAATTTCCAAAGATCTAGGTGGGCAAGCCGCCACCACATCGGTGATAGAAAATTATCCTGGGGTTGGTGCCATTGATGGCTTTGAGTTAATGAAAAAGTTTCGTGATCAAGCAGTTTCATCTGGTGCAGAATTTAAGTTAGGGGAAGTACACAAAATTACACAACAAGCTGAGGATAAATTTATTGTAGATTACAATACTGAACAAATAGAAACACGCAGTATTATTTTAGCCTTTGGTTTAACACCGCGTAGTTTGAATGTACCGGGTGAGGCGGAACTAGTTGGTAAAGGTGTAACTTATAGTGCTGCCGCTGTAGTCGATACATTACGTGGAAAAACTGTCGCGGTGATTGGCGGTGGTAACTCTGCCATTGAATCAGTGAATGTATTAGCCGCTGTAGCTAAGCAAGTGTATTTGGTTCATCGTCGGGATAAATTTCGCGCTGAAGCTGTTTTGTTAGAAACCATGGCGCAATGTAAAAATGTCACCCAAGTATTGAATGCCCAATTAAAACAAATTGCTGGTGAAAATAATGTTACCGGCATAGTTGTACAACAAGAAGGGAAAGCTGAGCGGACTATTGTGGTAGATGCAGTGTGTATTAACGCTGGGTTTATGTCTAAGACTAATTTTTTGGATGGGTTGGTAGATATGAGTGAAAAACATGAAGTGATTGTGACGGCAGATTGTCGAACTTCAAAAACTGGAATTTTTGCGGCTGGAGATGTGACGACGAGTAATTGTAAACAAGTAGTAGTATCCGCCGGTGAAGGATGTAAAGCCGCCTTGGCGTGTTACACATATTTAGGTACAAAAGATGGGAAGAATGTGTCAGTTAATCAAGATTGGAAAGTATCATCAAATGAACATTTTATAAGATCATAAAAAAATATGAGTATTCCAAATATTTCGACACGTGGTACAAACTTACAAGCGTCACCTTTACGTAAACTAGCCGCCGCCGCTGAGGCGCGCAAGAAAAAAGGAATCAAAGTTTATCACTTAAATATTGGTCAACCGGATTTACCCACTCATCCGGATGTGTTTAAAGCGATCAAACAATACTCTGAGCCGACTTTGTCTTATGCGCCATCGAATGGTTTACAACCAGCCTTAGAAGCCTGGAGTGTGTATTATAAAAAGAATCATATCCCATTTGAACCGGAAGATATTATTATTACATCCGGTGGATCAGAAGGTATCATTTTTGCCTTAGAAGCAGTCTGTGATCCGGGTGATGAAGTAATAGTATTTGAACCATTTTATACTAACTATAATAGTTTTGCCGCGCTGGCTAATGTGACATTAAAACCAGTTACTTTGGATATCAAAAACGGCTTTCACTTACCAACCGATGCAGAGATAAAAAAAGTCATTACTAAAAAAACTAAAGCCATTTTGATTTGTAATCCATCTAATCCGACTGGAACAATTTTTTCAAAACAAGAATTAGGTCGCTTAGTTAAGTTAGCTAAGCAGCATGGTTTATTTATTTTATCGGATGAAGTTTATCGTGAGTTTGCCTTTGAATCTAAATGTTATTCGATCATGGAGTTTAAAGAGATTCAGCAACAAGCCGTGGTGTTAGATAGTGCGTCAAAACGATTTAATGTGTGCGGGGCGCGGGTCGGGACAGTCGCTTCAAAAAACAAAGCGGTAATTGCCGCTGTGTTAAAAATGGGCATGGCTAGATTATCAGTCGCCTCGATTGAACAACTGGCTTTAATACCGTTATTACAGAATCCAAAAAAATACACCAGCATCATGACTAAAGAATTTAGAAAGCGACGTGAGGTGGTGTACCAAGGTTTAAAAAAGATTCCTAACATCACTTTTTCCAAACCAGAAGGAGCTTTTTATATCATTATTGGTTTACCGATTGATGATGCCGATAACTTTGCCGCTTGGATGATTAATGAATTCCAGGATCATAATGAAACTGTTCTATTAGCACCAGCCGCTGGTTTTTACGCTACTCCGGGTAAAGGTAAAAAAGAAGTGCGGTTAGCTTTCATGTTAAACACTACTGCTTTAAAGAGATCATTAGAACTAATAAAATTAGCCCTTGCAGAATATAATAGCTAGGCATATAATAGGCGCGTCTTTAATTAGTAAAGACATGCCATGGCATGTCTGTAACAAATATCTATGAAAGTTAATCCGTTTCAATCGGCGCAGAAACAACTCGATAAAGCCGCTACACTAATGGGGTTGGATGCCAGTGTGCATGCTCGTTTGAAACAACCCAAGCGCGAAATTCATTTTTCTATTCCAATTCGGATGGACAATGGCGATATTAAGGTTTATGAAGGCTATCGCGTACAGTATGATAATTCCCGTGGTCCTAACAAAGGTGGCATTCGCTTTCATCAAGATACCGATATCAATGAAGTAAAAGCCTTAGCTTTCTGGATGACTTTTAAGTGTGCGACGGTCGGTATTCCATTAGGTGGTGGTAAGGGTGGTGTGACGGTTAATCCAAAAGAATTATCGGTGCGTGAATTAGAAAGATTATCCCGTGGCTTTATTCGTGGCTTACGTGGTGATCTTGGTCCAGATATTGATGTGCCAGCGCCAGATGTGTATACCACACCACAGATTATGGCTTGGATGCTTGATGAATTTAATACTCTACATGGTCACCAAATGCCCGGTGTGATTACTGGTAAACCAATTGCTGTTGGTGGTTCTGCAGGTCGTGGTTATTCTACCGCGCAAGGGGGTGTGTATGTCATGTTAGAGCTAGCCAAAAAAATGAAATTTAAGAAAGGCTCCACAGTGGTGATTCAGGGTTTCGGCAATGCCGGTTCTTACATGGCGAAGATTTTAACCAAACAAGGTTATAAGATTGTTGGTTTGTCAGATTCCCGCGGTGGTATTGTTAACGAAAAAGGATTAGACCCAGTGGCTGTAGAAAAACACAAAGCCAAAACTGGCGGTGTGCAAAATTTCCCCGGTGCCAAAAATGTCACCAATGCCCAAGTGTTAACTACGGCCTGTGATATTTTGGTACCAGCCGCTTTGGAGAATCAAATCTTGGCAGAAAATGCTGGCCAATTGAAATGTAAAGCCATTGTGGAATTAGCCAATGGTCCAACCACTCCTGAAGCCGATGAAATTTTAGCCAAGAAAGGCATCATTTTAGTACCCGATATTTTGTCTAATGCCGGTGGTGTCACAGTATCTTACTTTGAACAGGTACAAAATGCCTACAATTATTATTGGTCAGAAAAAGAAGTGTTAGCCAAATTGGAACCAATTATGGTTGATTCGTTCAATGCCATTTGGGCGATTAAAGAAAAATATAACTGTGAAATGCGTACTGCGGCCTACATTCATGCCGCCAAACGCATCGAACAAGCGATGTTAGCCAAGGGGATTGCCAACGGGTAGACATACCTTCCCCAATTAAAAACAGTAGAGACATGCCATGGCATGTCTCTACTGTTTTTAATGTACACATTGTTATTATTTTGGCATTCATCATACTTTTTTGGTTTGACATGATGATATTTTTTATTACGATACCCCAGCTCATAGGAGGACATGTGGCGAAAGAAAACGACAAAAAGATCGAGAAAACCCCACTGAGGCTGGAGACTGAGCCGGCGATTCAGCTGGCAAAAACTCCCGCCGAAAACGGGGAAAAAATCGTGAAACCTCGTTGGACTACGTCCGACGAACCGTGCTACTGCTGAGCAACAGGCCGGGGGTTCGAGCGCAGATAGCATGCGCTCACCCCTGGCCGACATCACAACACCTACAAAGGTGTTTGTTTTTTTTATGATTATAAACTAATATGGCTCAGCCAAAGGAGGCTGTGTGCCTGAAAAGAAACCTGAAAACGAAAGTGAAAAAAACGGCTCAGATCAAGAGTCTGACCCCTGGGATTGGGATGGGGAGTTTCTTGGATTCGCTTATCGGAGATTGCCGGAACAACAGGAAGTGGCCCCTGCAGAGAGGGGGTCATACGAGGTTCTAGATCACGGGATCCCGAAATCACAGCGATATTGATCACACACAGGTTCGGGGGTTTGAGCGCCACACATCATGCGCTCACCCCCGACCATACACATAATAATCACAAAAACCCGGTAGAGACGTTGCATACAACGTCTCTACCGGGTTTTTATATTTTTTCCCTAATCAATCTGTACCAATAAATTGATACAGATTGCTGAAGGGAGGAGAACATTCGGTGTGCTACGTCCCGCTGGATATAGCACACACACTTGTTCTCCTCGTTGTCTTGTTCTTCCCCAAAGGCCGCCGTTGGGGTGGTCACTTTCGCGCGGTCAAGTGCGCGTGACCAGGGGGAGAGCGTACTTCCCACCTTTTACCTCAACGGCGAACCTAGGGAAGCTACTTCGGGTTGTGGCCGTTTTCGGCGCACAGCCCGATCACGGCGTCTGCCAACTGGTTGCCGAAAACCTCGACGGTCTCCGGACGCATCATGCCATACGCGATGCGCGCGAAGGTGACGTCACCGACGCACGCCGCGACATCGGGCGTGGCGACGATGCCAGCCCGCTGGACGAGGAACCGAGCCATATCCTCGCCCGTCATGATGACCCGGGAGGTACCGCTGCGATCGGTGTACTTCATTCCACCGATGCCGTTGAGGTGCATGGCGGTGTAGAAACCGCCTTCCATAGCACTCCAGGTCAGGGTGATCGGGCAGCCGGTGATACGTCCGGCGACCTCGGTCAGCTTGGCCTGGAGGGCATCACGCCGCTCCTTCATCTCGAGCCAGACGCGCTCCGGCCCACCGTGCTTGATGAAGGCGAGCTGCAACAGCTGCCCCATCATGTTCGGCGGACCGTACAGGTCGCCCTGGTTCGCGACGAAGCGAGCCCGCAGATTGTCGTTCGGGATGACCATGAAGTTCACACGGGAACCCGAGCCCCCGGCCTTCATGACACCCGTGAGGAGGGTGGTGTGGGATGCGACCCACTCTCCAACCTCCTTTTCACCCGAGTGCGCCAGCGCCGCGGCAGCGCGCAGGATGCTGCGATGGGGGTGAACCCACGCAAACATCGCGTACATGTCATCGGCGTGGACGCACAACTTGTGTTTGGCCACGATCCTGGCGATCCGCGCCATGCGATCGGATCCATACGTCCGGCCGCTCGGATTCACCGGATTGCAGAAGATGAGCATGCGAATGCGCGGGTTGCGCGTGCACGCTTCGTCGAGTGCTTCGGCGTCGAGCAGGCCGTCTCTGCAGGGGATCGGGTGGAATACCCCGTCGCCCAGCGCCTGGGCGACGATGTTGGGGTAGGTTCCCCAGGTTTCCACTGGAACCGCCACCATTGGCGGTCCCTCGACGCCCATCGACTTCAGGGTAGCGACCATGAACTGCGTGAATGAACGGACGGCCATAAAGACCGCCGAGCGCCCACCGTGGGTGATCGTCACGTAGTCGCGAACCTCGATGCCGAGGAGGACGCCGAGGAAGTTTTTGAGCACAGTGATCAGGGCGTGGATACCCCGAACATCGCCGTACTCGAGGTGGAACGCCGGTGCGTCCGGCGTGACGAGGCCAGAGATTGGCAGCACATCCCGGTGTGCCGCCGAGTTGATGGCCTCAGCCAAATCACGGAGCGTGTACTCCGTGTTGGCATCGCCGATTCCGGCCTGCACCAGTTCCTTGCCCTCTTCGATCAGGGCGTCCTGGACGATCGTGCCCAGGTTCTTGAGTTCCGCAGACGTGCGATTCACCGCCGGCATGTCAGCCCGAACGATGTTCGGGTCGACCGCGACGGTCAACTTCAAGATATCCCCGTTGTCGTACACGGGGAGGTTGTTGGGGGCCACTTGTCATTCCTTCTTGTTCAGGTTGATTTTCTTTGTACACGAAAACACGATCCCACTGGACCGTGCAGGGGGAACTTTTTGGGTACACCCTCACTTTCACTCATCACCAAACTCACCTCACATCAGTAATTGTGATCAATAAAAATGCGGGTGTACCACGATAAAAAGAACAAGACCCACCATTTGTACAGGGATTGGTTTTGGTTGTCCAGGTGGATTGTCACACCTGAATGGGGGAATCGTAAAATCACCCGTTAAAATGAACAATCATCCGGTCGACAATCATCCGGTAGAGACGCGATTAATCGCGTCTCTACCGGATGATTGTCGACGTCATATACCAGGTTGATTGTTTACGTTATATATCAAACATTGTGTAAACCAATTATTTGTGATAACCTGTTCATGAAAAGCGCCGCCTTATGGGGCGTTTTATGTTATATAGGCAACGGTATTTTACACCATCAATTCGATTAACCGGTTGGAATTATGCCACACCGGGGTGGTATTTTATTACGATTTGCGTAAAACAGCGATACAAAAACCCATTTGGTTTTATTAAAAACGGTTATATGTGTTTATCGGATATTGGTGAAACAGCCCATCAATATTGGTTAAACATTCCGGAACATTTTCCACATATGCAATTGGATGCGTTTGTGATCATGCCGGATCACATGCATGGGATTGTGTACATGAAACCCTCTGGTAGAGACGCGATTAATCGCGTCTCTACCAGAGGGTTTCATCAAACCGGTGGGGTGACAAAACAAAATAATCCAATGTTACATCCCACATCGTTACCGCATATAATTCGATGGTATAAAGGTGTCACCACGTTTTATATTCGAAAAAAACAACCGGATCAATATTTCCATTGGCAACCCCGGTATTACGATGAAATTATTCGCACACCACGGCAATTGGATTATACCCGGCAATATATTTATAACAATCCAAAAAAAATGTTTTATTCCACCCACTCCGCTTGCGCGCGGGTGTATTCATCCTCATGGGACACATCAAACCATTTGTTGGAAAAAGGATAACCGCCAATTTGTCCACGGTGGGCTAAATCTGGGAGGATGTCTCGGGCTAAATATTTATTTTCACAATGCTCTGGTATTTCTTTAAACAGTTCAGGTTCACACACAGCCACACCAGCGACGACGAGATTACTCTTTTTTAGTTGAGTTGGTTTTTCGATTAAGCGATAAATTCGTTTACCTTGTAGTTCGGCCACACCATACAAAGATGGATTAGTGGCGGCGGTCACGGCTAGGGTCATTATAATATGATCCATGTCATGATGAAATCTAACCAATTCCTGAATATCTATATCGGCCAGTACATCACCATATAACAATAAAAATGTTTTATCGATCAGACCTTTTACCTTCTGCAACGATTGTGCCGTGCCAGTCGGATTGTCTTCTTCAATATATTGAATATTAACTCTGTATTGTAAACCGTTACCCAAATATTGTTTTATATCCGGACATTTCTTATTTATTACCATAATGATGTTGTGAATGTTAGCCAGACGCAACATCTCAATGGTATAGGCAATCACAGGCCGATTTTGCACGCGTTTTAAACATTTGATCGATTGATCTTCACGGCCACTGGCTAAAATCACACAAGTATCAATGCCAGTGCCAAGATGACGGGCAACGATATGTTCGATGGCTTGAGAACGATTACGAATGGTATCACCATTAATGAAGCTATCAAGCGCAGCTAAGACATCTTGTCGCATGGTGATAGTGAGTCGATCCTTACCAATTCGTTTCGCCATAGGTGTCACATGTTATCATACTATTTTTTCAGGTCAAGTAACAGGGCATGGGTGTATACTAAAAAGATGAAGGAAAGTTATCATCTAATTGCCGGGGTTGATGAAGTCGGGCGAGGTGCCTGGGCTGGGCCATTAGTGGCTTGTGCCATTATTATGCCACAAGGAAAACGAATTACCGGTGTGGCTGATTCTAAGCAGTTATCACACCAACAAAGAATCAAATTATTTCCAAAAATAGTCTCGACGGCCATTAGCTGTGTGGTTGTGTCTGTGCCGCAAACGGATATTGATCAGTTGGGTGTGCATCAAGCCAATATGTTTGCTCTATCTTACTGCATTACCCACCTTGATCCAGCGCCAGAGCTTATTTTAGTAGACGGTTTTGTCTTGCATCATTATTTACCAATCAAGAAAATTATTCATGGTGATGCAACTAATTATACAATTGGTGCCGCCTCGATTGTGGCCAAAGTGGTGCGAGATACTTTAATGCACTATCTTGATACAGTTGATGGTAAATACATGTTTGGCCAACATAAAGGGTACGGTACAGCTTTACACCAACAACAATTAAAAAAATATGGAATTAGCCCCTATCATAGAAAATCATTTGCTCCGATTCACAAGCTGCTTTATACTTAAGCCATGCAAATGAATAGTCCGATGATTGATGTAAAAACAATTTTGTATCATGCCCAATTAAAATTGGGTGATTATGTGGCCGATTTTGGTACTGGGCGTGAGGCCAAGCTCGCTTTGCCAGCGGCGGCGCAAGTGGGCAAAAATGGTATCGTTTATGCAGTTGATGTGGTTAAAACTATTTTGCCGGCCGTACAAAATAAAGCCAAAATGCATGGTTTGAATAATGTGCAAACGGTGTGGAGTGATTTAGAAATCTATGGTGCTACTAAAGCGATTCGGGATAACAGCTTGATGGTCGGTTTTATGGTAACAGTTCTGTTTCAATCTAAACAACGCGCGAAAATGGTTCAAGAATGTCATCGCATGGTTCGACCAGGTGGAAAACTGATTGTGGTTGATTGGAAACCAGATGTCACAGCGCCACTGGGGCCAGTTAATGACATGCGCGTACATCCAGAGGAGGTGAAAAAAATAGCCGAAGATCTACACATGCAATTAACCGCTGAATTTAACGCCGGACCATACCACTGGGGACTTGTGTTCGTGAAGTAAGCGTGCTACCATGCTCGGACAAGCGCTGCCTATTGTGTGTGGGAAGCGTTTTTTATGTATGCTAGACATGAAACTGGGAAAACCGGTGAAAACCAAGCGACCGAATACCTACTAAAACTAGGTTATACCATTTTGGAACGAAACTGGAGCAGGCGCAGTGGAGAGATTGATATTATCGCTAAAAAAGATACGGTGATATATTTTTTTGAAGTCAAAACTAGATCGGGTTGGCGCTATGGGCACCCATTTCATGCGATTGGTCGACGTAAACGCTGTATGCTGCGGCGACTAGGCTTAACCTACGTGACAGATCATCACCTAACCTATACTGGTTTAGCGATTGGTGCCATCGGTATCATCGGGCAAAACATTATGTTTCTTCCTAGTATTGACAAGAACTAACCCATCCGCCATACTCTTTACAGACTAATGTGAAGTAGTATTAAAAATACTACTTTTTTTATTTATAAGACATGCCATGGCATGTCTCTAACCAATTCTATATTTATGCCAGATCCAAAAGAAGTCGGTGCGGCCATCAAACAGATTTGCGAAGAAAAAGGCATTCCGTTTGAAGCCGTGGTAGAAACAATTGAAACCGCTTTAGCGGTAGCTTACCGTAAAGAGATGGGCCAGAAGGGAAAAGACATTCGCGTGGAATTTAACCCTAATGATGGCTCGATGCGTATATTTGAAGTGACCACTGTAGTGGAAGATGCTTTATATGAGCAATATCAAAAAGATAAAGACGCTACGACTGGTTTAGTAGAAAGTGCTCCAGCGTTAGATGACAAAGGTGAACCGGTAAAACGCTTTAATCCTAAAACAGATATTCCTTATACCCAAGCGAAAGAGGAAATTGCTGATATTGAATTAGGTGATGAAATTCGTGATGAAGTAGAAGTGCCGGCTGAATTTGGTCGAATGGCCGCACAAACAGCCAAACAAGTGATTATTCAAAAATTGCGTGAAGCCGAACGGGAAACACTCTTCAAGTTGTATCAAGATCGTGTGGGCGAAGTGATCAACGTTATGATTCAACGGGTGGAAGGTAAAGTGGTTTTTGTTGATCTGGGTCAAGCCGTGGCGGTTATGCCTCCAGCCGAACAGGTGCGCAGTGAAGTATATAAACCCGGTCAACGCATAAAAGTATTATTACTATCAATCGAAAAAACGCACCGTGGGCCTGAAATTATTGCCTCACGCTCCAATGCTAATTTAGTATCGGCTTTGTTTGCTGCTGAAGTGCCGGAAATTGGTTCCGGCAGTGTGGTGGTTAAAGCGATTGCCCGTGAAGCCGGTTCGCGTACCAAAATTGCCGTGGCCGCAACCGACCCAAGTATTGATCCAATTGGTTCATGTGTTGGTCAACGTGGTACCCGCGTACAAACTGTGATTACAGAACTTGGTGGTGAAAAAATTGATATCATTCATTATGATGACGATGCTGTTAAGTTTATTATCAATGCATTATCTCCAGCTAAAATTACTAGTGTTTCATTGAAAGAAGTAGACGGTAAAAAAATTGCCACCGCTGAAGTTCCAGAAGATCAATTCTCCTTAGCGATTGGTAAGGGTGGTCAGAATGTCCGGTTAGCTTCCCGCTTAACCGGTTGGTCGATTGATATCATTCGAGCTGAAGACGCTGAAAAAAAAGAAGAGAAAGAAGTAGAAAAAATTGAATCAACTAAAACTGAATAATATATGCATCCAGGAATAATATTTTCATTAAGCACCGCTGTAGTGGCTATTATCTATGGCGTAGTTTTAATCGTTCAAATAAATAAGAAACCAGCCGGTAATGAAGACATGCAGCGCATTGCCAAAGCGATTCAAACTGGTGCTTCGGCTTATCTTAATCGACAATACCGCACTATTGCTGTAATTGCCATTGGTTTATTTTTATTACTGTGGTGGTTATTGGGAATTTTAATGGCGACCGGCTTTTTAGTGGGAGCCGTGCTATCTTCGATTGCTAGTTATATTGGTATGAATGTAGCCGTGCGCGCCAATGTCAGAACGGCTGAAGCGGCGCGTCAAGGTTTAGGTGCAGCCATGAAAGTTGGTGTGCAAGGTGGCACGGTGACTGGTATGTTGGTGGTTGGTTTAGCTTTATTAGGTGTGGCCGGTTTTGCTTGGGCCACTGGAAATAATGTTGATGCCTTAATTGGTTTAGGTTTTGGTGGTAGTTTGATTTCTGTGTTTGCTCGTGTCGGTGGTGGTATCTTTACCAAAGCCGCCGATGTCGGGGCTGACCTGGTTGGTAAAGTTGAAGCCGGTATTCCGGAAGATGATCCGCGTAATCCAGCTGTGATTGCGGATAATGTTGGCGATAATGTCGGTGATGATGCCGGTATGGCCGCTGATTTATTTGAAACTTATGCGGTAACAACGGTGGCAGCGATGTTGCTTGGTTCACTTATTTTCAAAGGTGAAGCGAAAGATTTAGCTTTACTTTACCCGTTAGTCTTAGGTGGTGCCGCGATTATTTGTTCAATTATTGGTACCTGGTTTATTCGATTAGGGGGATCCAATAAAATTATGGGAGCGTTGTATAAGGGGTTGATTGTGTCTGGTGTTCTGTCGGCGATTGTGTTTTATCCGGTAACAAAATGGTTAATGCTCGACAATGGATTATATTCAATCGGTCAATTATATGGTTCGGCTTTAGTTGGTTTAGTCGTGACGGCCTTGTTAGTTTTGATTACTGAATACTACACTTCAACTAGTTATCGACCAGTGCGCTCAATCGCCTTTGCGTCACAATCTGGCCATGGTACTAACGTGATTCAAGGTTTAGCTATTTCTTTGAAATCAACCTTAGCCCCAGTATTTGTGATTGTTATCGCTATATTATTTGCCTACAGTTTAGCCGGTTTATACGGTATCGCTGTAGCGGCCATGGCAATGTTATCTTTGGCTGGCATTATTGTGACAATAGATGCTTTTGGACCAATTACAGATAATGCCGGTGGCATTGCGGAAATGGCTAAATTACCAGATGAGGTGCGTGAAATTACTGATGCGCTTGATGCGGTTGGTAACACCACTAAAGCCGTCACTAAAGGGTACGCCATTGGTTCAGCCGGTTTGGCAGCCTTGGTATTGTTCGCGGCATTTACACAAGATTATTTAGCCCGGTCAGGTGAGACTTTAAAATTTAGTTTGGAAGATCCGAAAGTAATTGTTGGTTTATTTATTGGTGGCATGATTACGTATTACTTTACCGCTCTGTGTATGGAAGCCGTCGGTAAAGCGGCCGGTAGTGTGGTCAAAGAAGTGCGCCGTCAATTTAAAAGTATTCCCGGCATTATGGAAGGAACCGCGCAACCAGATTATGCGGCGTGTGTTGATCTAGTAACCAAAGCTGCCTTACGGCAAATGATCTTGCCAGTAGTGTTAGTTGTTTTCACGCCAGTGATCGTCTGGGCGTTACTTGGCCCAGTCGCGGTGGGGGGAGTCTTGATGGGTTCAATTGTGCTCGGTATGTTTGTAGCTATTTCTATGACCACTGGTGGTGGTGCGTGGGACAATGCTAAAAAGTATATTGAGAAAGGTCATTACGGCGGTAAAGGTTCAACCGCTCATGCCGCCGCTGTGACTGGTGATACCGTAGGTGATCCTTATAAAGACACCGCCGGCCCAGCCATTAACCCAATGATTAAAGTCCTAAATATAGTGGCGCTTTTATTGGTTGTTTTACTAGCCTAACATATGCAAATTACTAAAACTGTTCAAGACAAAACAACGGTTTTGCTCAAGGTTGAGGTCTCTGTCGAAGAGTTAAAACCACACCTGGAAAAGGCCGCCAAAAGAATTTCGAAATCAATTACGATTCCTGGTTTTCGGCCAGGGCATGCACCGTATGACATGGTAAAAAATAAAGCTGGCGAAATGGCTATTTATCAAGAAGCAGTAGACGATGTATTGTCAGCAACTTTGCCAGATGCCGTGAAACAAGAAACCATTGATTTTGTTGGTAAACCAAATGTTAATCTAGATACGTTGGCTCCTGGCAACCCATTAGTGTATACTGCAACGTTTGCTATTATGCCCAAGGTTGATTTGAAAAATTACCAAAAGGTGACAGTAAAGAAGGTAGTTGAAGTGGTTGATGAAAAACGTCTGGAAAAAACCATGCTGGATTTAAAAAAGTTGCGCACCAAACATGAACCAGTTGAGCGCGCCGCTGCATTAGGCGATCAAGTTGTGATCGATTTCGATATAAAATTAGCCGGTGTTTCAATCGAAGGTGGTCAAGGTAAAGCGACTCCGGTAGTGCTGGGTGAGAAAAATTTTATTCCCGGTTTTGAAGATGCCTTAGTGGGAATGAAAGCTCATGAGACTAAACAGTATCAAGTAACTTTTCCGGATGATTACGGAGCTAAGCATTTAGCCGGTAAACAATGTGATGTTACTGCCACTGTGCAATCAGTGTCTAAAGTAGTATTGCCGGAATTGAATGATGACTTTGCTAAGGGCCTTAACTTTGCTTCACTACAGGAATTAAAAGATCAAATTCGACAGAACCTAGTGAAAGAATTAGAACAAAAAGCCGAACAGAAATTTGAATCAGAAGTGATTGAAGCCATAATTAAACAGGCCGACTTTGAACCAATTCCACAATTGATGTTGGATTACGAAATCGATCGGATGATGGAAGAACTGAAAGAACAAGTGGAAGATCAGGGTGGAAAATTAGCCGACTATTTTACCCATATCAAAAAAACTGCCGAAGAATTACGAGCCAGCTGGAAAGAACCAGCCACAAAACGTGTGCAAGGTGCTTTGATTATTAAACAAGTAGCGGAGCAAGAAAACATTACTGTTACCGAAGATGCCATCAATGCTGAGGTGGAGCGTCGTAAGACACAGTATAAAAACCAACCGGATATGCTGAAACATTTAGACGGTTTAGATTATCGTGGTTATGTTCGAACGATATTACGAAATGAGCAGGCGGTAAATAAATTAAAGGAATTGGCGATATAAACCATCCCGGAAACACCTCCCCAGCCCTCCTATTGTAGGAGGGAGTAAGAAAAAATCTATTTCTTTATCTTATTCTTCCTACAATAGGAAGGATGTCTCGAGTCATCGAGAGACAGGATGGTGTACCGATCGAATCGCCTTCTTTAAAATCTTGACGGATTTTTTCAAGGCGGCTTTTTCTTTGGCGTCAAGCGGTATCTCTAATTCTTGAATAATGCCGCATTTTCCTAAAACTGATGGTGTGCTGACAGCCACATCATGGATGCCATATTCACCGCGTAACACCGAAGATACCGGGAATATTTCATGCGTGTCATTGAGAATGGCATGCACTAATTGTGTGACACAGGTAGCAATAGCGAGGTTAGTAGAACCTTTCTTTTTAATAATATCGTAAACTACGGTGCGAACGGTATGATGAATCGCCCACATCGCTTTTTCATTGTAATGCGGCATTTTTCTGAGTGGGATAGAACCAATATTAGCTGTACTCAAAGCTGGGAAAGAACTATCGCCATGTTCACCTAAAATGTGCGCATGAACATTATGAGCGTTGACGCAAAAATATTTTGCCAAGTAAGACCTAAACCGAGCTGAATCTAACACCGTGCCAGTACCAAACACACGATTGTGCGGAAAATGTGAGTATTTAAGAGCTAAGTAGGTCAGTACATCCACTGGGTTGGTAACGACAATAACAATACTATCTGGTGAGTAAGTTTTTATATCTTTCATAATGCCTTTGAGAATGCCGGCATTACGTTGTAATAACTGTAATCTAGATTCACCGGGTGCTTGAGCCGCACCGGCGGTAATCACAACAATATCAGAATCTTTAATATCTTTATATGATTTTGAACCCATGAATTCAGTGTGAGGCATAAAGGCGCTGCCATGTTCAATATCCATAATCTCGCCTTTAGCTTTTTCTAAATTTCGGTCTAGCAAAACGATGTTATTAGCTGAGCCGTCTATAGCCAGGGCAAAGGCTGTCGCGGTGCCGACATTACCCGCCCCTATGATTGTTACTTTTCCAGGCATAAATATTTTATTATTAATAATATATAATTATTACAATTATACCATAAATCATATATAATACCGACATGTCACAAATTGGTGCCCATGTTTCAGCTGCTGGTGGTTTATATAATGCCGCGCTTAACGCCAAAGCCGAGGGTTTAGAAACCTTTCAAATGTTTTCTCGTCCACCACAATCTTTCAAGTGTCCTGAGCTTACTGCGGAAGCTGTGACAAAATTTAAAGATACTGTGCAACAATGTGGTTACACGAATTATTATGTTCATGCGCCCTATTTATTAAATCTCGCCTCAGCTAAACCTAGTTTACGTCACGCCTCAATTACTATGTTAAGACAAGAACTAGATAGAGGGTCGCGACTTGGTGTTAAGGGAGTAATGTTTCACACCGGCAGTGCCGCCAGCCAGCCAGATCGAGCCACCGGTGTAGCCGTAGCGATTAAAAGTTTGAATCAAGTTTTAGCTGGTTATACCGGAACATGTTTATTATTATTAGAAAATGCCGCGGGCAGTGGCAGTGTTTTAGGGTGCACTTTTCCAGAATTGAAACAATTATATTCCGGTATAGAAAAAGCTAAACATGCCCAAGTTGGTTTTTGTTTAGACACCCAACATGCGTTTGGTTCTGGGTATGATCTAAGAAGTGAAGCATTAATAAACGAGACAATCTCACAATTTGATAAATATTTAGGTTTAAAAAAACTAATCTGTATTCAGGTGAATGATTCAAAAGTTGATTTTAATAGTAAGAAAGACCGACACGAACATATTGGCCTGGGTAAAATTGGTCAGGCAGCTTTTAAATATTTACTTAATCATCCAAAATTAAAAGACCAAGATTTTATTCTAGAAACCCCCGCTGCTGGTCGCGCCGATGATGTTGCTATTTTAAAAAAATTCAGACAAATATGAGATTAACTATATTAGGGTGTGGTCGGTTTAATATCACAGCCAATTATAATTCAACTGGTAACCTTATTGAAACAGAGCGTGTTAACATCTTAGTGGATTTTGGGCGAGGTTGTTTATATTCTCTTACCAAATTAGGCAAACAAGTTGGTGATATTGATGCTATTTGTATTAGTCATCTACACCCAGATCACATTGCAGACTTGTTAACATTTTTTCAGATCTTTTTCAATACGTGTGCTGATAAACCTTTGATTATTGTTGGTCCAGTGGGTATTCAACAATGGTTTAAAACTATGGTTGATTTGGTATTAGAACCAGTCCCTACCAAAATAACTATTTATGAACAACCTCTGACAGCTATAGAAATTGGTGATGTTACAGTGACTACCGCAGTGATGAAGCACAATGTTCCAGCTACGGCCTTTCGTTTTGAACAAGCCGGTCATAGTGTGGTTTATTCTGGTGACACCGGTATGAACGAAAATATAGTATCATTAGCTCGGCAAACCGATGTTTTATTATTGGAATGTTCCAATCAACCTGGTCAGATATCCGCACAACATTTGAACCCAGAACAGTGTAGTGATATTGCTACACAAGCTAAGGTTAAACAATTAGTGTTAACCCACTATGGTTACGATTTAACTAAGACAAACATGCCATTTAATGGTACACTGGTTATTGCTAAAGAATTAATGACTATAGATCTATAATATGCATGTGATGAAAGAGTTTGCGATCGGATTGGCACTGCGGTCAGGGAATATGCTGATGAAGGATTTTCGCGCTTTGTCCCCAGAACAAATTCGGTTTAAAGACAAACGGGAATTAGTCACTAATCATGATGTTAAAGTGAATCATTTTTTAGTGGAAAAAATCCGTGAAGCTTATCCGACCCATAATATTTTATCGGAGGAAGAAGGGTTTAAAAAGGGGACGGCGAAAAATAGTGGGTATCAATGGGTAGTCGATCCATTAGATGGCACCACTAATTTCATCATGCGGCACACTTTTTTTACTACCACTATCGCTTTATTAAAAGACGGCGATCCGATTATTGGTATTATTTACTCACCTTATACGCGAGAGTTATTTGTGGCGGAAAAGGGGAAGGGAGCGCGGCGTAATGAAATGCGCATGCATGTGTCTAATGAGGATAAATTAAGAACGTCATTTCTGTGTTTTGCTTACTCCCATGAAAAGAAATCCTTACAACGCGCCGTGGCGGCTTACCAACACTTTGAATTTGAAGCCCGCTCGATGCGACATTTCGGTTCATCGTCTTTAGAATTAGCCTTTGTGGCGGCTGGTCGGGTAGACGGTATGATTATCACCCCACCGGTGCGCATTTGGGATGTGGCGGCTGGTATGTTAATGGTGCGTGAAGCCGGTGGGATGGTGACAGATTTTGATGGTAATCCAAATGGTATCGCCAAGAATGGTTTAGTCGCCACTAATGGCAAAGTGCACAAACAAATTTTGAAAGTAATCAAACAGAAGAAGATTTGATTATGGACAGCAGAAGAGATGGACATGAACCTCGGAGTAGAAGAGAGATAGAGAGAGCTCAAAAAGCTGAGTATGAAGTAGCCGAGAGAATGGGGCTGTTATCCATAACGTCTTGGGAGGATGAAGAAAGTAATCCTGATTTATTGATTTTACAGGCTTGGAAAAAACGACATGAAGTTCCAGAATCAGCTACTACATTTATAAAATTACGTCATAAAATTCTCAAAACATACGAAGAGATGTTCATGGTACGAAATTGGTATAGTCCGGGGGGAGCCATTACTCATGATCAAGACCACATCACTGTTTCGCAAGCCCAGGAAAATTATTCACATATCATGGAAATTGTTGGAATATCCGCAGAGGAGTTTGCAGACATCTTTAATACTTTTTTAGAAAACTATTATGTTGTGAGTAAACAAGTGAACGATATTATTAATCTACCCGAAACAGACGATAGTCTATTACGACTTGAAGCTTTTTTTAAACAACTGGAGGAAATTCGTAATAAGCCAAACAATAAAGTGTTCTTTTTATCGCACTATTGGTCCAGGTATCGTGCAAAGAAAACTTAAGAACCACTTAAAGTAAGATTAGTTTTTTTAAATTTAATCAATCAACAATGTGGTGCCGAGAGAGGGAATCGAACCCTCATGGGATTACTCCCGACAGATTTTAAGTCTGTTGTGTCTACCAGTTCCACCATCCCGGCTTAAATAATAAAGAACCTTCACTGTTATACAGCGAAACTTTCAAGCAGTCAATGAAAGCCACGCTACCACTATCAGTATAGTCAGCGCTATCCATAACCAAGCTGTACTCTTAGTTTTTTTAGAGTGGATGTTGGCTTGCTGCATGGCGGTTTGGATATCGGCTGGCATCCAGCCAGATTTCTGGAGCGCTTGGGCAATAACTGAATCGCTAAACCCTAAAGTGCGACATTGCTGAATATAATTGGCGCCTATGGCAATAGATGACATATGAGCGAGAAACGGGGCTCGAACCCGCGACCTTCTCCTTGGCAAGGAGACGCTCTACCAACTGAGCTACTCTCGCCTACGTTTCACTTCGGCGAGTAAACTCGCCTAGGTTCCCTTAGAAGCCTCGGGACTTCGGCGAGTAAACTCGCTAGTCCTGGGCGGGGTGTAGTCAGAGTATAATAAGTAAAACTTGATTGGCTGTCAATAAACGGAGGCGTGGGCCGGATTCGAACCGGCGCATAAGAGTTTTGCAGACTCCTGCCTTACCACTTGGCTACCACGCCAACAAAACGTTGCAAAGCATTTGCTACCGTACCAAAAAACGCCTATCATGTCCAGATGATATCGTTTATTATTCCCGTCTATAATGAGGAAAAAGTCATCACTGAAACATTACAACAATTTTTGGTGTTAACAGGGATAGATTATGAGATAATTGTTTCAGATAACGGCAGTACAGATACAACTAGAACACTGGCTAGCCAGTTAGGTGCTAAAGTGGTGGAACGACCCGGTGCTGAACGAACCTCAATTGGTGAGTGTCGTAACCGCGGGGCGCGCGTGGCTCAGGGTAATATCTTATGGTTTATTGATGCCGATGTGAGGATTACCAATATCATGAAAACTGTATCAGAGGTGAGCGCTTATTTTGAAAAAAATTCTGGAACAGTTGCAGCCACCATGCGGATTATTATTTATCCAACAGAGAGCATTTGGCTTGATCGAGTAGTGTGGTACTTATTTAATTATTTTATTTGGTTACAAAACCGCGTGTTAAAAGTTGGTACATCAGCGGGAGATTGTATGATTATCCGGCGATCAGCCTTTACTCAGCTATCTGGTTTTAGGCCAGAATTACGTAGTTCGGAAGATTTTGAATTATATAAACGTCTTGGTCAATTAGGCCAAGTAAATTTTTTCTGGTACCATACTGTGGCTATGTCACCCCGGCGTTATCGGCGCGATGGTTGGCCGAAGGTGTTATGGCAGTGGTTTAAAAATTGGTTTACACAAGTTGTATTTGGTAAGATAGCTAAGACTGATTGGGAGGCACGACGTTAGTATGAAAATTTCATTTATTATACCAGCACTCAATGAGGAAAAGTTAGTGTTACGAACACTACGATCTTTGCAATGTGTGCGTGGAAAAGATGTCGAAATAATATTAAGTGATGATGGCAGTTCTGATAAAACTTGTACCCATGCTCGACCACTGGTTGATGAGATTGTGCTCTTAAGCCAACCGCACAGTACCATTGGAACTTGTCGTAATCGTGGGGCAAAACAAGCGTCTGGAGATGTGTTGTGGTTTCTTGATTGTGATTCCAGTATTCCAAACTTACCAGCGGCGTTAACTTATGTTCAGCAGCAATTTACAGCCGATCCTGAATTAGTTGGTTTAACAGTCCACAGCTACGTTTATGCTGGCGAACGAAAATTAGTTGATCATTTTTGGCTCGGTCAGCGCAATTGGCTGATTTGGGTGACTAATATTCTTGGTTTAGGGCAAGGTTCCGGCGAGTGTTTAATTGTACGGCGTGAGACATTTATGCAAATTCATGGGTTTAATGAACAGTTAACCAGTAATGAGGATCACGACTTATTTTTTCGGCTCAGTCGTTTAGGTAAAACCAGATTAAGCTGGAAGTTTTATGTAGAAATTTCACCACGTCGTTTTCGAGTGGAAGGTTGGAACAAAGTCTTGTGGACTTGGTTTGTGAATTGGATACGCACGTTTATTTTTCGCAAACCTAATCCAGCGCCATGGGAACGTCGCGATTAATAACTGGCTTTTTGTCAATATCCCTTATACAATACGGCCATGCGTCACATACCAGCCGTAATGGCTACGCAACACCCCGACAATGCCTCGGCCCCATATTGGGAGCAAGATGGCGATGGCTTTGTTTCGGCCCAAGAGGAGGTAGCCGAAGCCTATTCGGCCTATGCTGATTTAGGAGTTAATGAGTACATGTGGGATTGGGAAGGTAAGTATGTGGATGAGGCTGTCGTCGAGCGTTTGTTAACGGAACATCATCAATACTTCAAAAAGCATCATTTAGGACGCGATCAATTCCTAACTTTTCGCATTCCCAATATTTGGCAGGAAAAAGGTTATTCACTCGCGCGGGCCTTTATGGCCATTTTAACGGCTGCCGACATGGCCAAAGATATGGCAGTGGGTGAAAAACCATTATTTGAGGTGATTCTGCCTATGACATCATCTGCTCAACAAATGTTACATATTCAAACTACCTTTACTAAATTAGCCAAAGTTAAACACCGCTTATTTACTGATAACACTAGTTCATTTAACTATATTGAGATTATTCCTCTAGTGGAAGAAGTGCAGCAAATGTTCTCGATCCAAAATTTGTTGCAGCGGTATGTGCAACAACATAAAAAATACTATCAGCAATATCCAAAATATATTCGGCCATTTTTAGCACGGAGTGATCCGGCTCTTGTGTCTGGTTTAATTCCGGCGGTATTAGGAAATAAAGTAGCCTTATCTGAGTTGTATCAGTGGAGTGATAATACCGGCATTCCAGTTTATCCAATTATTGGCACCGGGTCCTTGCCATTTCGTGGCTCACTCGCACCAGATAATATCAAACAGTTTTTGGAAGAATATCGGGGCGTACGAACCGTCACAATCCAATCAGCTTTTCGGTATGACTACCCACCAGTTCAAGTGAAACGAGCTATTAAACAATTACAACAACAACTAGCTAAAACTGTTCCACAAAAATTTGCTGCTAGTGATAAAAAAATTCTCAATAATATTGTCCAACAAGCTGAACAACACTATCGTTCGGCCGTGACAGCGATTTCGTCTGATTTATTTAAAATTACACCCTATATACCAAAACGGCGCGAACGAAGATTACACATTGGCTTATTAGGTTATGGTCGAACAATTGGCAAACAGCAATTTCCTCGCGCCATCACCTTCACTGCCGCTATGTATTCATTAGGTGTACCACCAGAACTAATCGGTACAGGTAGAACGTTACGGGAGCTCTCTAAAGGAGAAGGAGAACTGGTTCATCAAGCTTACCATTGTTTAGAACATGATTTACGATTAGCTGGGCGCTACCTTAATAAAGAGAATCTACAATATTTCGCTAAGCGGTCTGCCGGTTGGCGCGCCATTCAAAGTGATATAAATTATCTGGAAGAGTATTTTGGATTCACCTTAGGCCCGATTAGCCCAACGGAATTTTTACATCGCAATGCCACATCGGATATTGTCTATTTACAACGTCAGCAGCAAGATATTACCGAAGTGGTGTTGCAAGCTGGTAAATTAAGGAGAAGTCTAGGATAACTTGACCGGATAATCTCCCTACTATAGACTGTAGTAGTAAATATTATATATAAGTAGCAATTAATTTATTTAAAGTATGATCATGGATGATGAAGTTAAAAAAATGGACGATGAACCAAAAAGTACCATGCAGATGATTGATGGTATTCCAGCCCGGTTAGCCTTTTTTGCTGGAGTGCTAGTGAGTGCCGCGCTGATCTTTGCCGTTGGGTTTATCGTGTTGCTCGTGTTGATGTATAAAGGGGTTGAATTGCCAACCGAAAAAGAAAAAAGTGCTAATGCCAACAGTAATGCGAATACCAATGCTGCAGCTGCAGCTGATCCAGCAGCTCCGACCATTCCATCAGGGACAGTTGATCCAGCCTCATTACATAATAAACGAGGTACTGGTGATTTAACGATTCTGGAATATTCTGATCCGGAATGTCCATTCTGCAAACGTTTTCATAGTACCTTGCAACAAGTCATGAAGAGTTATGACGGTAAAGTAGCCTGGGCCTATAAACAATTACCATTGACCAGTTTACATTCTAAGGCGCAAAAAGAGGCGATGGGTACTGAGTGTGCGGCCGACCAAGGTAAATTCTGGGAATATCTTGATTTAATGATGGAACGAACTGAATCAAACAATAGTTTACCAGATGAACAAATTTATACTATTGCTAGTGATGTTGGAGCCGATGGTGCTAAGTTTAAAGACTGTGTTGATAACGGTGCCACCAAAGATCGTGTCAACGCTGATGCCGCTGAAGCCCAGAAGTTTGGTGCACAAGGAACGCCTTATGGTTTGATTTTAGATAAAGACGGCAAGATTGTTGATGTACTTGAAGGTGCCTTACCGTATGATTCAGTGGCCGCTGTCTTGGATAGTCATTTGAAATAGCATGGCGGTTTTTGACACAATTATTGTTGGGTCTGGGCCAGCTGGATATACCGCCGCTATTTATGCAGCGCGCTCTAATTTATCTGTACTGGTATTAAAGGGGCAACAACCAGGCGGCCAATTAACCACCACTACGATAATTGAAAATTGGCCTGGTTATGCTGATGGTATTGATGGTAATGAACTAATGCAGAACATGGAAAAACAAGCGGCTCGATTTGGTGCTGAGATGAAATCTTCCGTAGTGACTGGAGTAGATTTTTCTAAACAGCCTTTTACTATCACCACTAGTGATGCTTCATACCAAAGTAAAACTGTTATTATCGCTACTGGTACAAGGTCACGTATGACCAATGCTCCAGGTGAAACTGAGTTGATAGGTAAAGGAGTATCAACTTGTGCTACTTGTGATGGTTTTTTCTATCGCAAGAAAGATATTATTGTGATTGGTGGTGGCGATACCGCAATGGAGGAAGCGAATTTTCTTACTAAGTTTGCTAACTCTGTTACGCTAGTACATCGTAAAGATAGTTTTCGAGCCAGCAAGATAATGATTGATCGAGCATTAGCTAACCCAAAAATAAAAGTGATCTATAATAGTGTTATTGAGCGTTTTAACGGTACTGGTAAACTAGCTAGTGTGACATTAAAAGATACTCAAACCAGTCAACTAACCGATAAACCAATCGATGGTGTATTCTTAGCGGTTGGGCATATTCCAAACACTGAAGTATTTCAAGGCAAGATTGAACTTGAACCAAATGGTTTTATTAAAGACCATGGTGCAACCAGCACTAATGTTGCGGGAGTCTTTTTTGCCGGTGATGTGGCCGATCAACATTATCGTCAAGCCATTACAGCCGCTGGTGCCGGGTGCAAGGCCGCTATCGATGTAGAAAAATATTTGGCTAGTCTAAACTGATTCATGATCGGCTTATCCTACAATAAATTTGATCGCACCAATGAGAAATTTGATGCTATTATTATTGGTTCTGGTATCGGTGGGTTAAGTGTGGGATCAGCTCTCGCGCAATATGGTAAGAAGGTGTTATTACTCGAGCAACACTATACGGCCGGTGGTTATACGCATACGTTTGAACGGCGGGGATATATTTGGGATGTCGGTTTACATTATGTTGGTGGAGTACACTTAGCTGGCTCGCCGATCAGTAAAGCGTTTCGTTATCTCAGTAAAGATAAATTAAAGTGGACACCATTAGATAATGCCTATGATCGAATTAAATTTGGTGATAAAGAGTACGATTTTGTTTGTGGTAAAGAAAATTTGAGACAGCAATTAAAGTCATACTTTCCCGCTCCGGAGGATAAAATATCAATCGATAAATACTTTCGTCTCTTAAAAAAAGTTGATCGCATTAGTTTATTATACTTTGCAGAAAAAACTTTACCCACCTGGTTAGCTAAGTTGATAGGACCGCTCTTGTGGTTTGTATTTTACAAATATTCAGATCGAACCACGTTAGATGTATTACACGATATAACCCAGAATGAACAACTCATTGGGGTGTTAACGGCGCAATATGGTGATTATGGTTTAATCCCAGCGGAGAGTAGTTTTTATATGCATGCCATCTTGGCTAATCACTACATGGATGGAGCGGGTTACCCGGTGGGTGGATCAGCCCAACTGGCTGAAACTATGGTTCCGGTGATCGAACAAGCGGGCGGTGCAGTGGTAGTGCGCGCGGCAGTAAAAAGTATTATTGTAAAAGATAATCAAGCACTGGGTGTTGTCATGGTTGATGGTAAGAAGATTTATGCGCACAGTGTGGTGAGTGATGCCGGAGCGTTTAATACATTTACACATTTATTACCAGCGGAGGTTGTGGAGCAACATGACTTCAAATCAAAATTAGCTGGTGTTAAACCATCAATTGCCCACATGGGTTTGTATATAGGTTTAAAAGACTCACCAGAAAATTTGCAGTTGCCAGCGTGCAATTATTGGGTATTTCCTAATGAGTATAATCACCAAGTCGGCTGGGAGCGCTATAAAAATATTAATCAACCAGTGCCAGTGGCATATGTGTCTTTTCCGTCTGCCAAAGATCCAGATTGGTCAAAGACCTATCCGGAGCGTTCAACGATTGAGGTCATTATTATTGTGCCGTATCGATGGTTTACCAAGTATGAGGAAACAAATTGGACAAGACGAGGGGATGATTACGAACAAATGAAACAGAACATTACCAAACAGTTATTGGACATTGTTTACCAAACAGTCCCACAAGTAAAAGGTAAGGTTGATTATTGTGAGTTGTCTACTCCACTTGCGACTAAATATTTTACCAATCACTCGAAAGGAGAAATTTATGGAGTCGCCATAACACCACAAAGATTCCGTAATCCATATTTGCAACCCACGACACCAGTCAAGAATCTATTTCTCACCGGCGGAGATGCTATGATTGCCAGTATTGCCGGAGGTATGATGGGTGGTCTATTATGTGCTTCAGCGATCTTAAAGAAAAATGTTATATGGCACATTCTACGCACAGTGAAATAATTGGTATTATAGGAGCCGGTGCAGCTGGCTTAACTGCAGCCGAAACCCTGAAAAATAAGGGTTATACCAATGTAACGGTTTTGGAACAAGCCGATCAGGCTGGCGGCAAGTGTTGTTCCATCACATACGAGGGACGGTCTTATGAATTGGGTGCCGGTGTGATTGCCTCGTCTGATTATACCGTGATGGATATGGTCAGAAAATATCAGGTTCCGATTGAGCGAGCCGATTTTGGCAAGAGTTTAGTTATTTCTGGTGCCACCGGGCAACCAATCGAAGAAGGAGATTCATTTACGACACGTTTATTACATGGTCGACAATTGTTTAGTACCTATCGAAAATTACGTAGTAAATATACTCACATCGATGAACCGGGTTGGCTTAAAGTTGATCCAGATTTGTGTGTCCCATTTTCAGAGTGGGTGAAGAAAAATAATCTCCCGTTAGTGGCCAAAACTTTTGCCACTACCTTCACTGGTTTTGGCTATGGGTATTATGCAGACATTCCGGCGGCCTATGTTGTGAAATACTACGCTTGGAGTATGATCATAGCTTTTGCCAAAAGACAAATTTACAAATTTCCCAATGGTATACAAAGTTTATGGAAAACAGTGGCGCAACATCAGCAAGTAGTTTATAACACTAAAATAACCAACCTTAAAAGAGGTAGTAGCATACAAGTTGAAACAAATCATGGGGCATATAAATTTGATAAATTAATTATCACAACACCTTTAGATGAAGCGTTACAATGGCTCGATGCTAGTCATGAAGAAACAGAGTTGTTCTCAAAAATACAACACTGTGATTATCGAGTGTACGCAGTTTTGTTAAATAACTTTCCAAAAAAATGTGGCTTCTTACCAGATAATTTCACCGCGGCTCGGGCGGGACACCCGGTATTTTGGTATCAACGTTACAATGATTCAAACTTGTATACCTTTTATACACTGGGTGATTGGAAGATATCCGATGAAGAGGTATTAAAAAATATTGAAACTGTCGTACAGCAACTGGGTGGTAAAATTGAGCGTGTTCATACTAAGAGATCATGGAAATATTTTCCACATGTAAATTCAGAAGCTATGCAGGCAGGTTATTTTGATAAACTAGATAAACTACAGGGTGAGAGTAACACCTATTATGTCGGTGAGTTATTAAATTTCAGTTCGGTTGGGTTTACTAGTGCCTACGCGGCGAATTTAGTTGAGAGATTTTTTTAAGAGCGGGATACGAGAATCGGACTCGCGTCTCATGCTTGGGAAGCATGCATACTACCATTGTACTAATCCCGCGTAAGGGGAGTATACTATGCACAATGAAATATGGAAGGGGGGGTGTTTTACGTGTTATATTGTTTATTTCACCTCAACTGTGGTTCCCTCCGGCACAATCTCCACCCACGTATTGCCTCGGGCTAACGGTATTTCTTTATTGGCGTCATCAAAGAACCGAGTTCGATCTAAACGGTCAGCTTTTTTCCAGGTGCCTTTTGTTATAACACCATTACGAACAATCTCCACCTCACCTTCACCTGTTACACTAAAATTAACTCGACCTTTTCCTTCAATAAATATACCAGGCGGAACATGTTGTACAATAATGTTGCGGGCGGTGAGAGTTTTTCCAGTGTTACTATCAGTTTGTAGGGCACCGCCATTAGTGCGCTCGTAGTTTTTATCGTCGGCATTGTATTGGTATAATACGTCATAGGATCCGCCAAAAGCAATCGAGACTGTGGTGGCTGTTGTGTCTGTGGGTAGGGCGTTATCATCAACAAAATTCCAGACGGCATAAACCGGCTCATCTTTCCAACTATGGCCATCATTGATCGCTTTATCTAAATTGTCACTGCTGGTAAACAGATTGTGTGGGGAATACTTGGCGTTATCGCGCCAGAACCAAGTGCCATCATATAAGGCATCTACATTGCGCATGTTAAAACGGGGGATAGCCAGCATAGCTGTATAACTACCACCGGCATGAGCATAAGCACAATTATATTCAGAGGCAAATTCTAAATAGGTATCACGAGCACTACGCACTGGGCCGATTTTATCAGCCGTTTCGCCTGCATAAACTGCCATTAAACGAGTGATACCACCTTCAACAATTACTTCATAGACGACCGATGCGGCCGATAGCCCGGCTTGAGGGCGGACTCCGTCAAAGGCGGCGTTTTCAATCATCACGCAGGCCGGCACTTTATTAGCATCAGCTTTAGCGACAATCATACCATCGCTATGGCGGGCTGCTGTAGTGGAAGTTTCAGCCTTTTTCTTTTTATGGGTGAGTTTTTTTTCAACTGGCAAAAAATTAGCTGGGTGAGTTTTTTGCCAAGCCACCACACCAACCAAACTTAGTAACACTACGGCTAAAACCGTGACAATAATGATTAAGTTGCGACGCGAGGGTTTTTTACTGTCAGATGGAATTACTTCAGAGGAGGTTGTTTCTTCTGCTGTCTCATCAGTTTCATCGATCACTACTTTTATTGGCTCCTTTTGTTGATCGGAATCAACTGGGGCAGTTTTCTTTTTTCTTGGCATAGAGACACTCTACACTATTCTTTAAATACTGTCAGCCATCAACTAATAAAGCTCTTTTTGATAACACTGTTCGCAGTAAACTAGCTCTGTTCGATCTGGTGAAAACGTGGTGTTAAATTGATTGGTGCAATTGCTGCAGCGGCGTGACCACAGCGTTCGTGGGTTACGAATGGCCATACGTTCTTTATAGCGTTGCTCCGGGCATTTCGTTGGTAATGGTAAACTCTGTTGCTGATAGAATTTTATTTCTTGAGGAGTCAATTTAAACGGCTTATTAGTTACAGAACAATGCAACACAGTTGGATCGTTTTGATTCGAATCGGATTGCACGGCCGGTTCTTTCCAACGAAACCCATGAGCGATAGCTTCGTCCTTGGTTAGGGGAAGATACTCATTTGCGACACTTTCATTATAGGCAAACGGCGATAATTCAATCGGAAAATATTCTCCCCACTCGCCAGTAGTTTGCATATGTGTGATAATTTGCGCCACAGTTTGTTCATAATCTTCTGGTGTATATTGTTTATTGAAAATGCAATACTGTTTGTTGCGCAAACCAACACAACCAAAACAATTCTTAGAATTAAAGATTTGGTCACTGTACCAGATATCCGACGAATGAAAAACATATAGACTAAAGTGAACATTATAAGTACCGATTGTGCCTAACACTTCATAAGACAGTTGTGGTTTGATATACATATTGGAGCAATCCAATAAATCAGAGACTTCCACACCGACTTGCACATAACGAGAATCGACACTGTCATTGATATCGTAACAATCGTAACATTTATTTGAGGCGGTAATAAAATCACCGGTGCAATCGTCTGATTTCATAATGTTGGCATATTTATAGACCCGCGCTAAACGAAGTTTCTGAAATTCTTGTGTGGCTTTATTGATGTTTTCAACAGAGTCGGTGTACTCCTTGATAGTTTTTTCGTAATCTGACTGGCTGAGCTGTTTGTTCATGAAACAATATTGTTTGTTAACTAAATTTGTACACAAAAAACAATTTTGACAGCCACTAACATTATCGCAAAACCAACTGTCTACTACATCACGGGAGTTGTAAACATATTTACAGTTATAACCTTTTTGCACATTAAAACACTCATATAATAATTCAGAATCATACACATATGCGCAATCTACACAGTTTTTACTATTTTGGAATAATTTACCATAATAACAATCTTCACAATATTCTGAGGAGTTAATCAAATAGCAATTTTTACAATAACCCGTGCCAGTAGTGTAATCACAGTTTTCATTACCAATTGCCACTACATTGGCCTTTGGGACACGGAGTTGTAGTTCATGAAACTGGGTAAAGAATGATTTATTTGAGTCAAATGGTTGGCCGTAATCTAATGGATCCCATTGTTCTGAGTTCCATTCGGCTTGACTAACGATTTTATAGGGGGTATCGGTATCAAATAGTGCAATGAATGGTTTGTTTGATATAGCCGATTGATTGCGATAAAAAAAGTTTTCATTACGATGAGCTGTCCGGCGCCGCATACGTTCGACTGGTGACAAAGTTGGAGTTGGAATTTGGAAACGTTGGCCAGCAAAAGTTGGTGAGATTCGATCGTAGAATTTTATTTCATCATCTGTAATGATAAATGGTTGATTGGAAACGCGACAATTAGTTTGCATAGGTATAAAGAATGTATCACACTAATATAAATTGTACAGCGTGGCCAGTTTTGGCAAAATAACGTTGTAGGTCTGAGAGAGCGAGTTGTAATGTTTTGGTGTTAATATTTGGATGCAGGTTAATGTCAGTGTAGGTTTGCACAGCACTATCACATAACACGGTTACGGCATGAGTGGTATCAAACACCACTCCCAAGGCTGACACAGAACCAGGCGTAACTTGTAGGTATCTCATCAATCTATCTGGTGAGGCAAAACTGAGTTGTTTTTCATTTAATAATTGGGCGAGTTGTTTTAGGTTAACCGTTTTATTATCGAGTACTATTAATAAATAGTGTTTATCACCTTTGCGGTTACGCAAAAACAGATTCTTCACATGGGCACCAGGAATATGTTCAAAATACTGGGCGGCTTCAGCACTAGTAAAAACCGGTGGGTGCGAGTGTGTTTGATAAGGAATATTAAGCGCAGCGAGTGTGTCGTAGATTAGTTGCATGACAGATAGTATATCACGAAATAATAGTATTGTTGTTGCTAAATAAGTAATTAAAGAAAGTTAACAATCTTGAGCATGATCAAATTAAATGATCCTGTTTTATTATTTATTAGTTTCGTAAAGGATTTTCAACTGTCTTCGACCGGCACCACTTTTCCAGTATTTTTCTCTGGATTTAGCTTCGGTTATTGTTGGGTGTTTTTCTAAATAAAATAATTTAAATGGACGTCTATGTTTGGTTGATTTAACCAAACCAGAGTTGTGGTTTTTTAGGCGGATTGCAATATCCTGGCAAAAACCAACATAGGTTCGATGATCTTTTTCACTGAAAAGAATATAAGTAAAAAACATAGTGATTTATCTAGGACAAAGGGGTACTAAGCGAGTCTCGCTCAATTTTTAAATTCAATTATCCAAGAAGAGAGCGGGCCGCCCTCCGAGGGCGAGCCTCGCTCAATTTTTTCTCAGAGAAAAAATTGAGCGGGTGAGGAGAATCGAACTCCTGGTATCTGCTTGGAAAGCAGAAGTATTACCATTATACGACACCCGCCAAAGCATTCCCTTGTTGAGGGGATATGCTTGGTCTAGCTGGCGTAAGGGAAGTGTCATAATGCTACCTCCGCTACGTCAGAATGACAGCTAACATCGTACGGGTTTTTGCACGCACTGGCAATGCACTATGCACAGCTAACTGTGCATAGAACTGTGTATTATGTGTGTATAACTCGTTTAGCAGTGGTCTTCCAGACAAAATAGACCAAAACTACAGCTACAAGAGCCAACATGGCATAACGGTATTTTGGTTGAGAGATACCCTCACCGATAAAATTTAAAGCGATAATATTTGGTAAATAACCCAGTATCATAATGAGGTAGTAATCTTTGCGGCGCATACCACTAACACCGAGTACAAAACTTAACACATCAGTCGGGAATAATGGGATTAAATACAGTAACCATAAACCAATTTTTGAATTGCCTATCTTCTCGCTATAGAGATTATATTTTTGTTCTCCGACTAAACGTATGGCAAATGGTCTGCCTAACCAGTGTGATAATTCAAAAGCCACGGCCGAACCTAATACTGTACCAATAAAGGCATAAAGAAATCCTAAACCAGAACCAAACATGTAGCCGGTTGCCACAGCGAGCCAGCCGCCTGGTAATGGTGCGACAACTACTTCAATGGCAATTAACCCAATCATGACCAGTGGAGCAGTGGCGCCGAACTGATTAATGAATTTGTTAAAACCAGTCATATCAAGAGAAAAGACTAGACCATAAAGTAGCCAATAGATCACGGCAAATATGATGAGAACCAGAACGACGGTGATAATATGACGCCAAGAAATGATAATTTTTGACATTGACTAAGGCTAAAAAATAAAGTAGACTGAGTATAATGTATTACATTATCTATGGCAACGGGAGATGATCCTGATTATCAGCGGCTAGCCACGGCTGTGCTGGAACGCAGACCAGTGTTGCGTGAATTGATGGATAAACAAGGTCACAAAACGTTGAGTGAGTATGCTCGTTTGTATACCGACGTTAATTTGAATCCACCGATTAAAAAAAGACAAGATGAAATAATTTCAACTATTACTCAAACAGTTGAGAGTTTGTTTGATAAAGAAACCGCTATTGGGGTTGGTAAACAACTAGAAAAACATTATTTTGTGTCCACTAGTGATCATCTTGGTCCAATGACTGATCCGTCTTTTACCAACGCAAATTTATTGGCGGCGACGGCACATGTAGCCCATCAAGATCCAAATTTACAATTTGTGTTGGTGTTAGCTTGTTCAAACATTTCATTTCGTAATATTTCTTTTCCGCGGGGTTTACTATTTCATAATTCTGATCAAAAAAATAGTTTGGAGAGAATAAATTTTGTACCGGCTACAGCCAGAGCTTGTCCGGTGTTTAATTGGCCAGCCTACACTAAACCACAAATGCTAACCGTAGTGGACGATGTAAAAAAAATGGCCAGACAAAAAAAAGTATCCCTGTTGTTAACTGACAAAATTGATGATCTATTACAAAAAGTATATTTAGACGATACTGTTTTAACCAGTCATACCTTTGCCGAGCAAATGACCAAAACCAATGATCGTTTGTGGCAACGGTTTTTTGGTCCACACCAAGTGGCACCAGCCAGATTAATATCCATTGAACAAGAAACTATTGTTACTGAATTAATCTTACGCTATCACCTATATCAAGATACTGTCATTCAACACATGTTGTTTGATACCAAATACGAACCTGAATTGGTGCGCTATTTTGATGATATCATGGGAGCATTTTCTATCCCACAGCAATATGGCAGTTATTTATTTTGGTCATTACCCAAAGGAAGTAAATATAAAATCGCTTTATGGAAAAAGGGCAATTTTCTCGAGACACCAGATGGTAGTTATCGGGTTGAATTAACTCCCGCGGCCATTGAAGCAGCCTTGCAAAAACGAGAGATATTTCCGACCACGTTAATGGATTTTCTGGTATTATCATTTTATTACGGTCTGAAATGTTTAGGGGGTTTCAATCAGATAAATTATCTTACCGACATGAAGAATGCTTATATTAAGATGAATGTTGACCGACAAAATTATCGCAGTATTGAAGTGTGTGCCCGGGCGCAAACCAAAGAAATGGGGGATGGCTATTTATTAGCCTATGGGCAAACCACCGCTGGTAAATTAATACCAGCCACTGGCTTAGATCTATATCTTTATGGAACCGATAAAACATGGTCAACCATCCAGCACATGGCTAAAAATTTAACAGTGCGTGAATCTTTATTACCGGCCATGCCTGAATTATATCGCTATGTTACTACGGAAGCCCAGCGTGATCCAGCTCTAGCGGCTATTACCCCAGATCAAATTGTCACCGCCATTGATTTGAACAAAAAATTAGAACCGTGTATTAATTTTTCGTAAGAGTTTCTAGGATATAACGGTGTAAATCATTGTAGTAAGACCAACCTGGATATGGCAAACCAGGTCGACTATTTAATTCCACCAAATACGGACGATTTTGAGCATACATTAAATCTATGGTGTATATTCTGGGATAATATTCTGTCAGGTGCTGGTCGATAATATTAACAAACTCACTTGCCCAACTAGGAACCTGATTTAAATTAAGTACTGTCAGCGAACCACCCTGCGCCACGTTGGCAAGATAGCTACCCGTTTTTGGTTGGCGGTATTCGGCCAGTTTCATTACGCCATTGAAGATATATAAACGTAAATCGTGTCGTCCGGTTACTAAACCGGGAATACCAGCCGAGCAATCAATAAATTCTTGCACGAGAAAGGGAGCATGACTTTGATCCAGTTGGGTATAATCAAACTGAGTTTTATCAACTACGACAATACCACGACCTTCCATGCCCGACACTGGTTTTATGACTATTTTATCAGTAGTAATTTTTTTTATAACATCAGGCCAATTTTTTTCCGGTAAAGGCAAAGTCTGCGGCATGTATTGGCCAAACAGCGCATAAGTTTTTAATTTATTTCGGCAGATATCCATTAAACCAGCTTGATTAACCCGTTGCACACCTGGCTCTGTGACTAAAGTATTACCTTTCACATAAATCACATCAGCCGTGATGGAGTGATTAATTTTAATCAGACCAGACTCTCCGAACTGCCAGCCAGACCGAAATTGGCTATGACCTAAATAACTCTCCGAGCCGCGGGCAATATAAAAATCAATGTTATGTTTTTGACACAACTCACTAAAACCTTGGTACGACAAATAATAATTCGGTTCATCAAAGGGATAACCCATGGCACTTGGATCATCAAAGTAAACCACAATCGCCTTAATCATAGTGGCAGTTAAGCGGTTTTTTTGATATTCGTCAATCCAATGTTTGAACAACAACATTAAATACTGTAGTGTATTGATATGATAAATAAGAGGTTAACCGCCGATTGGGAAATAGTGGCGGTGATAGTGAGTGTAGTACTTGGAACAATATTGCGTGTGTTGGGTTTAGGGGCACGGGATTTTTGGTACGATGAGGCGTTTACCGGTATAACAGTGCGGCAAGCCTGGGGGGAGATGTTGCACATTATTGTGCAAGATGTGCATCCACCATTATATTACTGTCTACTAAAAATTTGGACTGAACTGGTTGGTTCAGGCTCAGTCGGGCTAAGATCATTTTCGGTATTGTTTGGTGTGGCCACAATCATTTTAGTTTATCTAGCGGTAAAACATTGGAGTCAGTCTGGTTTAACAGCCACGGTGGCTACAATAATTATAGCTAGCGATCGTTTTTTCATAAATTATAGCCAGGAAGCACGGATGTATGCTTTGTTAGGATTTCTTTTATTGTTGGCGCTTTACTTATTAACATTAAAAAAACGGTTTTGGTTAGGTGTTGTGTTATTAGCTATTTTACTGACTCATTATATTGGTATCATTTTTGTAGTTGGATTTATGTTAGTAGATGTCTATAAGAAACGCGCCAATCTAAGGGTGTATTTAATTCCATTAGTTGGTGGTTTAGCTTGGCTACCTTTTTTTATACAGCAGGTACAAACACACCGTGCCTTAGTTTGGGTTCCAACTATCTGGTTTGATCATCTGCCAAGCACTTTTCATATTTTTTTGTTTGGTTCGGCCTTAGGTATGGGGGGAGTTCCAGCAGCTTTAACCTATCAAGTGCCATGGCTAATTGTAAATTTAATTGGGATATTAATTGTGTTTGGAGTAATTATATTGGTTTTAATTTTAATCTTAAAAAGACGCCTGAATGAATCACTGCAAGTAGTAGGTTTTATGGCGGCGTTTTCTATTGCCATGACAATGTTCCTACAACTATTTGGACAAAAACTTTTTGTGGAACGCTATCTAATTGGTGCCGCTCTTTTTACTGTTATTTTTATCGTGTTGGGTCTAGGTCAGTTTAAACAAAAATTCATCATAATTGGTGGTCTGAGTGTATTTATTATTTTAACCAGCCTAATTAAACCCTGGGAATATATTATTACCTATCCACCCGTCATAACGGCAGTCGAACAATATTATGGCAGCAAACAAATTATTTGGGATAATCCAGGTGATTTTGTTATTGGACGGTATTATGCTGGTGAAAATAATCGCCGCCAAATGAAAATATTAAATACAAACTTTAATAACGATAATTTATCAACCTGGGCGATTTTAGATGACTCTGATCAAATAGTACAATTACCGGTCGGTAATTTTATGCTTGTGACAACTAACCCAACGGCTTATCCAAATTTAGTAGTTGAAAAAAAGATTGGAGCCTTTTCTTTACTGTCGGGGATATCAGACTCGAACTGATGACCTTCTGGTCCCAAACCAGACGCGCTACCAACTGCGCTAATCCCCGCCTACGCCTCACACGGTTCGGCTCCGGCGGGTAAACCCGCTTCCGCTTAACCTACGGTAAAGCGTGGGTAGTATATATATTATAGTATTACCTGTCTAGAGTGAGTGACTAATATAATATTAGTGGTATAATTAGATGTATGAAACAAATATATGCAATTTTTACAGTTAGTTTAATGACATTAATTGGTTTGACGCTGGGGGCGCAACCCGTGCGCGCGGCCGATGCGGTAGTGTCTGGTACGGTAACAAATAGTACTGGAGGAACACCGGTATCATCATTATACGTTTATGTAGAGGATGCCGTTACTGGAACCTATGATTGGGATTACACTGATGCTGTCGGAGCATATTCTATTACTATTACTGATGATGGTACCGGAACAGCCGGTGATTATATAATGTATACTTCTACAAGTTCAGGGGGGGAAGTTAATACTGTTTACATAAAAGAATTACAATCTTTCGTTTTGGCTGAGGGTGAGAATAAAAGTGTAAATTTAAGTTTAACCAGGCGGGCAAAATTTAGTGGGTTTGTTTATCAATCAGATGGAGTCACACCGATTTATAATGCTTATGTTAGTTATACTAATAACAATGGTTATACAGTTGGTTCAGGTTATGATTATTCAGCCTATTCCGGTGCTTATTTTACATCACCATCCCCTTATCCGGATACAACCCAATCAGCGGTTGGTGAATATTATGCTGTTGTTACGGCATCTGGCTATTTTGGCACCCGGATAGATGATTTAACACTAGGCGACAATGAGACAACCACAACACAAAATTTTACTCTAACCGGTCAAAGTACCGTATCGGGTAATGTGGTTAATGCCAATGCTAGTCCTGTCGTTGGTGCTACTGTGACGTTAGATGATTTAAATTCATCGTATTCATATCATGTCACCACTGATAGTGCCGGTAATTATACGATAAATGTTTATGATTTGTACGATTACGACGGAACAGCGATTGGTAATTACAGTCTGATTGTAACGGCCGATGGCTTCGTGACAAAATCGAAGTCTTTTGACATTACGGCTGACGAATCCACTTCAACAGGTAATGATGTGGTGTTACATGAAGCCGGAACGATGACCGGAACTATCTTGGAGGGAGACGGCACAACTGTCATAGCCGATGCCACGATTCAAGCTGATAATGGAAAGGGTAGTACATACAGTACAACATCGGCCGCTGATGGAACTTTTTCATTAACTGGGTTAAAAGCTAGTTCCAGTTATATTTTGACGGTGTCAAAAACTGGTTTTGTGACCAATGTGGTTTATGGTGTAGCAGTAGTAGCTGGGGAAACAACGGCTGATCAAAATATTCAACTGACCGCGGCTGTTACATTATCCGGTAGTATTGTTGTCAATCAAGCTGGCGATGCAATTGGTGGCGCCACTATTAGTTTATTCAATCGCAACAAACCACGTTCCAGTTCATATGATTATACAGCCACATCTTTTACCGATGGAACATTTATCATAAATAACATCAATCCTGGACATTATCGTGTGCAAGTGAGTCAAAGTGGTTATATTAAATATAAAAAAGAGAACCTTGATCTCACAACGGCTGTGTCTGGAAAAACTTACAAGCTTTATGAAGCGGCCGTAATTTTTGGCAGAGTGACAGCCAAAAATGGTTCACCGATCCACAATGCCTTAGTGACGGCATCAACCAAAGCTGCCACGGATCTTGGTTATGGTTCGGCTTATACTGACATGAATGGTAATTATCGCATTAGTAGTTTACAGGCCGGTAAGTACACTGTAAAAATAAGCACTACTGGCTACGTTGAAAAGGTGGTCACGGTACACGCCAAAAAGGGTCAATCTAAGGAGCTGAATAAGAAATTACAAGTGGCCGGGTCAATTTCTGGACAAATTCGTGATGCAGCTACTGGTTTACCGCTCAGTTATTATACTGTTAGAGTGAAAAATGAATCAGTTGTCGCCACAGCAGATTACAATGGGTATTATACTTTAGATGGATTAGCACCAGGTAAATATACTGTCTATATTATCAGCACAGCTTATCAAACCGATACATCCAGTGCACATGTTTCAGCTAACAAAGAAACCAAAAACATCAATTTTGCGTTGACCGAGAAATAGACTGTTTGACAATAAACCGAACAATAAACCAAAAGATACTACCAATGAACAAACCGGCTGCTACTATTAGTAATGGCCATAAATAAACATTGAATAAAGCCGCCACGGCTTTGTTGATAACAGTAACAATGGCGTTGTCAAAACTGCCTGATAGCCAGGGTAAAATAAATTGCGGAGCCAGCCAGACTATTAGAGTTAATGGTATTAGTTCAAGCATTTCCAGTATAGACATCCAGGCCAACCAGCCAAAAGGAGCATAACCGGGATGTAGACGCAGTAGAATAATAAGCAAAAAACTTACGGCCATAACAATCCAACCTAGCCATACTATCCAATGCAGCCAAGCCCAATAGGTGCGAAACGTGTTGATTTGTTGGTTTATCATAGTTAGTTGTTCACCGTTACCCTTCGTTACCAGCTGTTGTTGTAGCGTATCTTGAACATTGATAGTATCAGGAATGTTTTTCATAATTTCATCACTGAAAGAAGTGGTGTCGGTCGGACAGCCAATATTGAATGTTTCACTGGCAGTTGGTACACCCGCGGTGCAAGGTAATTTTATATCAGATTGGTTTAGTTTTTCTGTAATAGCCGGAGCCAGTTTAGTTTTGAGGTTGGAAATGTTTATTGTCAGGTTTAGTTGCTCAATTGGTTTGTTTGTGCCAAACCATACGCCAATACCATCTACTAATGGATCAATTAGACTATAGACATCTTGGGCTGAAAAAGTTGTACTGACAAATTGTGCCGCTGTCGCTGTTTCACTGTTTTGCTGCGCTGTTAGTGCTACAATTAAACTAGGTAAATTTTCACCAATTTCACTAGCATGAATAACTTTTTTAATCGTACTAGGTGTAAACACCCAATAGATAGTGATTGTGCTAATCAGCACAATCGGGAAAAGTACTAAGATGATAAAGGCTAATAAGCCAGCCAAGAATTTTTTCATATTTCCAAAAAGACAAGGAGATAAATTATACCAAAAACATACGATAATATATAAAATAAACCACTCAATACAGTACCAATGAGACAAGCGATTAAAATAGGCTTGTGAAAATGATGTTTTTGGTCTTTCTGTATTTTATTTTGTCGATGTATGATTATTAATACAATTGCCAACACCAAGGTCAGGATTAGGATAACTGGGTTGTAATCATTGATAGTGAAAGATGCAAAAATAATAGAGGGATAATATAAAGAACCCACTAATTTAAATATTAAATTACCCACGATTGGCGGACTATCCGTATTACTACCAGGGAATGTCAATATATTATTAACTGCATAGGAAATAGTATAAATTGCCAGATCTACAATTATCCCAAATAAACAAACTAAGATGACCGATCGGCGGCTAATCTGTTGAATGCGAGTCAGATCAGCGAGTTGAACAGCACGAATTTGTTTTATGAGTGACTGAATTAACAAAATAAAAAAGATAAAAAATAAAACAATAGGAAACGTAAGAAAGGCTATTCCCACTAATCCAAATACGAGATCAGTAATTGGTTCAACTATTGTAGGTATAATTAACATAGTCATAATAATAAATAGTCTATAGCAAAAGTTGGATTTAATCAATAATTCACTGATACAAAAAGACCAGCAGTCAGCTGGTCTGGATGTGCCGAGAGCCAGGATTGAACTGGCGACGCAAGGATTTTCAGTCCTTCGCTCTACCACTGAGCTATCTCGGCAGTGTGGGCATATCTCGATTTGAACGAGAGACCTCAGTCTTATCAGGACTGCGCTCTAACCAACTGAGCTATATGCCCGTATATCAACGCCACGGGAGTATACCAAACAGTCTATTTTCTGCAAGTTGCCATGAACAGACTAGGCTTGTATTATGTCCCCATGCCTAGTATATCCATTATTATTCCTGCTTATAATGAAGCGAAACGTTTGCCACAAACATTGCAACACATTCATAGTTATTGTCAACGCCTTAATCGTTCAATTGAGGTTATCGTAGTGGATGATGGATCAACCGATCAAACTGTCCAAAAAGTTGAACAATTACACATGGCCGAAGTTAGAGTATTACGACAATCACACAATGCCGGTAAGTTTGCCGCTTTTCGGACTGGTGTGGAAGCAGCCAAACATGACTGGGTTTTGTTGTATGATGCGGATGGGGCTACACCAATAGCAGTTTTGGATTCTGTTTTACCAGAGTTAACCGGTAACTATGATGGTTTTATTGGTTCACGTCGGATAGCGCGAGCGAACATTACTATCGAGCAAAGTATTTGGCGCAAATGGTTTGGTTTATTAGCCTATAAAATAATTAGATTAGTAACCGGTGTGACATTTCAAGACACCCAATGTGGTTTTAAATTGTGTCGAACAGCACTGGCTCGTCAAGCGGTTTCTAAAATGCAGGTCACACGCTTTGCTGGCGATGTTGAATTGATATATTTATTGCAATACTTTGGTGGAAGATTAAAAGAAATCCCAGTGGAATGGCATGATGTGCCAGATAGTACGGTACGATTAAGTGATTATTGGAAAAGTCTGAAAGATGTTTTACAAATTAGACGAAATATTAACAGGGGAGTGTATCAAAATTGATAATGTTTTTAGGTGGAGTCATCATTGTTTCAATAATACTTCGGGTGTGGCAATTATCCGGCCAGTCTTTTTGGATTGATGAGAGTTTTTCAATTAGTACGGCGCAGTCAATCATCGAACACGGTTGGCCGGTAGTCTGGCGATCGTCACTCTATCACTATCTATTAGCTGGTACTAGTATCTTTGTTGGTTATCGTATGCTATCTGTTATTACCGGAGTGGGTATGGTTGGGGTTGGCTATATTATTGCGAAAAAATGGTTTTCACCGATAGTAGGTTTAATCACAAGTGTGCTGTTCGCCACAGCAACGATAGAGATTGCTTGGTCACGACAAGCCAGAATGTATATGCTGTTACAACTATGTTTTTGGCTGTCGTTATATTTATATCAGCAATATAGACAGAAAAATATTCAGTGGTATTGGCCAATTCTTTTAACAATAATAACAATTAGTATTCATGAATTTGGCATCGCCTTGCTTTTGTTCTATTTTTGGTATGAGATCATAAAAAAGTATTCACCTAAATTAGTACTAATCTATATTATTAGTACAACAATATTAACTGGGTTGGTTTATCATTTTATATTTCCGGTTACACCATATGTAAATTATTGGTGGCACTATCTCTATTATTTTTTCACAACCTATTATGTATTTATTGTTTTAATGTGTATTGGTATTGGTGTAGCAGTTAAACAGCACAAACAATTAGTGTATTGGTTTATTAGTATCTTACTTGGTTGGTTAATAATACTCAGTTTTATTGTACCTTTATTACAGTATCGCTATTTATTTATCGTTTTACCAATCATGTATATTTTCAGTAGTGTTGGTATAGTTTGGTTATGGAAAAAATCTAAATTAGTTGTTTTATTAGCAGTAATAATTTTAATCTGGCAAAATCAAATCACTTTAATACCTAAAACAAATTACTGGTTAGAATCTGATTCTGTAAATTCACCATTTACTTATAAAAGTATTACCCCACAACCTAACTTTAAAGCGGCTTATAAATTTTTATCTGATTATCCAAATGAAAATATCATTACACCTTATCCTAGCATCCATAAACTTTACACCGGTCAGTTACCAAAGTCGGCATTATTTATTAGCCTAACCGGAGGCACCTATCCAGATAGGCCGGATAAAGACACATACACTGGTGTACCCTATCAGACCCCTCAAGCGGGTGATGTGGTTATTGTGGATGATTTCGCTGAACAACAGATAACTATAAATAATAAAGAGTTATTATGGGAAGATGTTAACTCGGCACCATGGTCTGGATTAAGAATTTATCGTATACTAGCAGAATGAAAATAATCTGGTATGGTCTAAGTTTTTTGGTGGTTGGCAGTATTGTCGCCTTTGGTTTAAACCAACAAATGGAAGTGTTGGGCTATGGTTACGGCTACAACATTACTTGTCAGGCAGAGAGACCAAATAATTTAGCGGCTACATATAGTGCTAATAAGAATCACATTATTTTTTCTTGGGATCCAGTCACTTTTAGTGGATGCAGCAGTGCAGAGTCAGTTTATCGAATGCAAATACATAAAACAGATGCTTCGTTAATGGTTGATCAAACTAATATAGCTGCAACTGAAACAAGTGTATTGGCGGGTGATTTGCAAAGTAATTTGGCTTATAAGTTTAAGGTCAAGTCTACCGCATGGTCGCTGTATAAAGCTTTTCGGACTTTACCGGCTAAGCCAACCAAAATCCGTATTAAAAAAATTAATCATACACAAACTGATATATCCTGGGAAAATGTACCACGCAGCAAAAAACTTCGATATTATCAATTAGTTATCAAACGGGGGAGTCGAGTAATCTTTAGTAAACAAGTTGGTTTAGGTTTACGAAAAAAACGTACTGGGACAATAATTGAGCATCTTAAACATCATGTGATGTATAATGTGAAGATACGGGCTGTGGCCAGGAAAAATAGCAAAGGGGAGTACGCGAAGAAATATTTTATCGTGAAATAAAAACATGTTGTTGTGTAGAGACATGCCATGGCATGTCTCTACACAACAACAATAACAATATGTTTGTTATGTTTTTTTATAATTAACCTTCAAATTGTGGCGAAAATCAGAGACCGCGACTTGTGTGTCTGTTGTGAGGTACAAAACAGACGATACACCGTAACTCCTTAGAAAGGAGGTGATCCATCCACAGCTTCCGCTACGGATGCCTTGTTACGACTTAGCCCCTATTATCGATCCTACCTTAAGCCCTCCAAACGGAGGGATTTTGGGTATTACCGACTCTCTTGGCTTGACGGGCGGTGTGTACAAGACCCGAGAACGTATTCACCGTGCCATGGCTGATACACGGTTACTAGCGATTCCGGCTTCATGAGGGCGAGTTGCAGCCCTCAATCTGAACTGGGGGTAGTTTTGATGGGATTTGCTCCGTCTTGCGACTTGGCTTCCCTTTGTTCCTACCCATTGTAGCACGTGTGTAGCCCAGGGTGTAAGGGCCATGCTGATTTGACGTCGTCCCCACCTTCCTCCTGGTTAACCCAGGCAGTTTCTCATGGATATTTAACATGAGATAGGGGTTGCGCTCGTTTTCAGACTTAACTGTACATCTCACGACACGAGCTGACGACAACCATGCAGCACCTGTCTTAGCGTTCCTAAAAGGCACTCCCACGTTTCTGCGGGATTCGCTAGATGTCAAACCCTGGTAAGGTTCCTCGCTTATCGTCGAATTAAACCACATGCTCCACCGCTTG
>JBAYIY010000005.1 GCA_041665365.1 Patescibacteria group bacterium | reverse complement strand
TGATACATTTGGTGGTGACACAAACGGTGATGGCTCAGCAACCACACCAGCCGCAGGAGATTGGGGTTACATAAAAATATCTGGTAGTGCTACAGCTAATTTAGATTATGTCACCGTACAATATGGTGGAGCTTCATATGATACTATGTTTCTCATCGACGATAACGCTACCAACGTGACAATTGATCACAGTACTTTGCAAAATAGTAATTACTATACTTTAAAGATCGATCCAGGTAGTATCAGTACTGTTTCTAACAGTACAATTACCGGCTTCTCTGGTTCATACGGAATATATATAACCGGTGGTACTACTACCTTTGATAATAACATCATCAGTGCTCCAACCAATTATGCTTTAGTGGCATACAATGCATCCCCAACCATAACCAACAACACCTTTACCAATTCAGGGACAGGATTATATATTGGTGGAACAACATCTGTTCCTACTATTACCAATAACAACTTTACTAACAATGAGTATGCTGTGCGCATAGATAATCCAGGAGCCGGCATGACCATTACCGGAAACACTGGTTCACTTAATACTTACAATGTCATTGCGTTAACCGGTACACTGTCCGGTGATATGACATTGAACATGGATAATGATTTGTTTTATGCTTTATGGAGTGGTGTGACAGTTGAATCAGGTAAAACTATGACGATCTTACCAAGTACGACAGTGAAATTTTTGGATACAAATTCTCTCACTGTTAATGGTACGCTCAATGCTCAAGGAACAACAACTGAACCAATCACATTTACCTCAATTAAAGATGATACTAACGGTGGTGACACAAACGGTGATGGTTCTTCAACATCCCCAGCCGCTGGAGATTGGATTTCTATAAAAATATCAGGTGGTGCCATAGCTAATTTTGATTATGTCACCATGCAATATGGTGGTTATAGTGCGGCTATGTTATTAATCGATGATAATGCTGCCAATGTAACAGTTGATCACAGTACTCTCCAGAACAGTAAATACCACACTCTAGATATTGATCCTAATAGTACCAGTGTAATTTCTAACAGTACTATTTCCAATACCATTGATGAACCGGCTATAAATATTACTGGTGGTACCACTGTATTAGATCATAACACCATTTTTGCCAGTGCCGATGTGGCTGTTAACATAGTAAATGCAGCACCAACAATTACCAATAACGATCTATCCAATTCGCACATGGGGAGCTATGTGAACGGTTCATCAAGTACACCAATCATTACAGATAATATTATCACTAACAATGTTTATGGTATTTTGGTAGATAATGCTAATCCGACTGTTTCTAATAACCAAATTAGTGGTAACACTTACATTGGTCTATATTCTACAACCACTATCACCGCAGAAAACAACTGGTGGGGAGATTCTTCCGGACCATACAATGCCACTACTAACCCAACTGGGTTGGGGGATAGTGTCAGTGACCACGTGGATTTTGATCCTTGGACAACCGTTGATCCTGATGCTGATGTCACTCCACCCGGCGATATTACCCTTGGGCCAATCATAAAAAAGGTCTGGCCAAAGGTTTTGGTGTTAAACTGGACTAATCCTACCGATTCTGACCTTGATCACATTCAAGTTGATCGAACTGATGTTACAACAGGTACTACAATAACTTTATCTACTAGTACGACTGGTACGGAATATGCCGATACTACTCCTGGCTATAACTCACCCTACACTTACACCTTATATACAGTAGATACAACCGGTAACAAAAGTGCTGGTATTATTACATCCATTCAAGTCTTACAGAACCCAGCCCCAGACCTAATGTTACTCACACCAGGGGATACAACCATCACAGTGGCCTGGAAAGCATCGTCTGCTCCGGCACCAAGTTTGGCTGGTTACAAAATATATTATGGTACCAGTGCCACTAGTCTCACTAATATTTTAGATGTTGGTTTAACCCGGCCAGCTACTATTACTGGGCTCACAAATGGGATACCATATTATGTAGTTGTCACAGCCTACAATAAAGCTGGTATGGAAAGTGCACCATCTAAGGTTAGAGTAACTGTGCCGCACCCATAGTTAGCCTGTGCATATCTTAGTACACAAATGTACATATTTGTGCTAGAATTACCACACTATGAAAAAACGCCTCTTATTTCATACATTATTAGATAATCTTGACCATAAGAATGCTTTGGTTATTACCGGTATGCGCCAAGTTGGCAAGACTACCGTACTTAAGCAATTATTCGATGAGATTCATGATTATCCAAAATTATGGTTTGATTTTGATAATCCATTGGATCAAAAAATATTTGAGGATGTTGATTACAATAATATTTATCAACGTTTACAGCGCCAAGCTAAAGCGACAAAAAAACGTTTGTACATTTTTTTAGATGAGATCCAAAATTATCCAACCATCACCAAAGTGATAAAATACCTCATTGATCATTACCAAGTAAAGTTTATTGTCACTGGTTCGTCTAGTTTTTATTTGAAAAACTTATTTCCAGAATCTCTCAGTGGGCGCAAGTTTTTATATGAGTTAGCACCGTTATCATTTCAGGAAATTTTGTATTTTTTCGATCAGATAGATCTAGCTGAGTTGCAATCTTATACTATAGAGTTAGCGGTACAACCACAACACCTTGAACAATTCACTACTCGGCAAGAGTTATATAAAGATTATTTAACCTATGGCGGTTTTCCGGAAGTGGTGTTGACATCAGATTATACAGTTAAACAAAATATATTAAAGAATATTTTTACTTCTTTTTTTGAAAAAGACTTAAAGTTATTATCTGATTATAAAGATATTCGTGAATTACGTGATCTAATTTTATTGTTAGCTCCACGGGTTGGCTCGTTATTAGACATATCTCGAATTGCCAACGAATTAAACGTCGATCGGAAAAAGATTTATTATTATCTGGAATTTTTACAAGCGACCTTTTTTTTACGGTTACTACCAAAATTTTCCCAGAGCGTGGATCGGGCAGTGGCTGGTGGGAAAAAAGTTTATCTCACCGATACTGGTTTACTGCGCCTGCTTGGTCAGGTCAACGAAGCACAAGTTTTTGAAAATACAGTTGTGAATCAACTGGCACAATATGGTGAGGTTAGTTTTTATAATAAACGTAATACGGCCGAGATCGATGTGATTTTAAATAAAAAGATTGCTTTTGAAGTAAAAACTACCGCCACGACATCGGATGTTAAGAAATTAGCTGTATTAAGTGATAATCTCGGGCTAGCGCAGTATTATCTGGTATCTAAAAATTATGTGGCACTTGCATCAACCGTATTTGGTTCAGCTTTATAGAGTTAAATAGAGTTTACTCATCCGAAGTTCCTTCTTAGGAACGTAGGTGAGACGGCGCTAAAAAATTTTATCCACAAGCAAGTCGTTGCACTCTGCTGTACTAAACTGAAGTTTTTTGCCATTGCGCCGTCGCGAAAAAGCCCTTCACAGATTTTTATGGTTAGTTTATTGTGCAGATACCTCTTATCTCGTGCCCTGGAATTTTCTAGGACAGGCGATAGATGGTAACTCAGTCCCAGGAGCTATGATGCGCACGCGCTCGTTGAAATATCTCTACCTCTGCGGTCTGGTGCTGCTGTTCGGTTGCGCCAAGGCCGAACCGGACAACGTTTCGGACACCTGCGAGCAGGTCGACACCAGCGTCGCCGACACGGCCACCGACTACGACCAGATCGACTACGGCGCCAACTACGAGCAGGGGCAGCAGTACGACTACTGGATCGAGCAGATGGACCAGTTCATCACCAAGCAGGAGAACTGGACCTTCACCTTCGATCAGACCGCGTTCCTCGAGTCGATCAAGGACAGCTACCCCGCCGTCTACGAGTACTACGTCAACGACGGGCCCGACACCAACGACACCGTGGTGATCGACGCCCTGATCAGCGGCCTCCCGACCGCGAACGAAGTCGCCCTCGAGGAGTACGAGTTCTACCAGGAGGCGCTCGAGAACGGCGGACACATGTGGGTGTCCAACGCTTCCTACTGGTGGGGTCGCCAGAGCTGCTTCGGCGGTGGCGATGCCAACTGGATGCTCAGCGTGATGCGCTACTCCGGCAGCGCGGCCAGCACGATCGGCCGCTACGTCGGCGCGCCGGCCTGGCTCATCAACGCCTACCTCAGCGCGATGGTGTCCAGCGCCAGCAGCTGCAACTCGCGCAAGGGGTACTTCTGCATCAGCTACAGCTACAGCGGCTTCATGTGGATCAGCTGCTGACGGACTGACGATGACAACACGGTGGGGAAGCAGACGCAAGCTTTCTCACCGTGCTCTCCCTAATAATATATTTAATAAAATTAATTTATTTATTTTCATTTATGGATACAGCATCACAATCACAAACCAAATCTAAAACATTAAATCAATTTCTGATTGGTTTAGGAATGGGTATGGGTGTTTCAGTAATAGTTAGCATACTAGGTTCTATCTTGACACAAGTATTTATTATGGTCATGCCAACACTTGGAACAAGTGTGGTGTTACCGATTATTATAATGGTGCTACCTCTTATATTATTAATTATATTAGCCAGCATTATTTATAATTATAAAAAGAGTGTTCCAATGGTGATTGGTGTAGCGTGCGGTTGGTTGGGAATGATTGTTTTGTTTAATGTTGTGATTGGTTTGATTATGTTTGGTCTGACGAATCAAGTATAACTCTAGAATTTTCCTCTGGGGTAAAGCTCAGGCCTCTTGTCTCATGTTCTGGAAAAACCTCCAGGGCAGGCGATAGAGGGTACTCAGTCTTTGGAGCTGTGATGCTGACTCTGATGTGGTTGTTTGGCATCGGCTGTGATGATCAAATCTCCCAGGTGGATTATGGATCCGTACGTCACGCCGAACTGCGCTGGTACCTACGACATCGACGAGGACGCCTTCTTCGCCAACATCAAGACGGCCCTTCCGTACGTCTACAATCACTACTACGGCGGCTTCCAGTGGGTCACTTGCCCCTGACTGAATTGGTAGTGTGGTGAGAAGATAATCAACTGCTTCCTCACCACACTAAACTTTGATATAATCGCAGCATGCCACATGCTTTAGTGATACTAGATGGTTGGGGGATTGCACCAAAACAAAAAGGGAATGCCATCACCGCAGCAAAAACACCCAATTTGGATAAATTGCGTCAGCAGTTTTCGTATACAGAATTAGCCGCCAGCGGTCGAGCAGTGGGTTTGCCGGATAAACAAGATGGCAATTCAGAAGCCGGGCACATGAATATTGGCGCCGGTCGAATTGTGCTGCAAGAAGCCTTGTTGATTAATCGAGCCATTAGCTCCGGAGTGTTTTTCAAAAATCCAGCTTTTTTAGAAGCGGTGCAACATGCCAAGAAAAATCATTCTAAATTACATCTCATGGGTATGCTCACCAGCCGGATGAGTGCACACGCTTATCCAGATCATCTAGAAGCCTTACTGACGTTTTGTAAAAAAAAGGGGATATCGACTTATTTGCATCTTTTTACCGATGGGCGCGATGCTCCACCTCACGAAGCTGTTGAACTACTAAAAAATTTGCAGGATCATTTTCTAGATGGTGAGGTCATCTCAACCATTATGGGACGATTTTATGCGATGGAACGAAATAAACGCTGGGAGATTACCGAGCAAGCCTATGATTGTTTAGTATTAGGACGCGGTGAACAGGCTCCGTCAGCTGAGGTGGCGATTACTCGATCATACAATAGAAATGAATCAGACGAATTTATCAAGCCACACGTGATTGATGATAAAGGTCTGATTGCAGACAATGATGCGGTAATATTTTTTAATTTACGGTCCGATCGTGCGCGGCAAATTACTAAATGTTTTGTGCAGGGAGATGATTTTAATCAAAAAAATCCCGGAGCTTTTCAACGCAAAAAGGTGTTGCATAATCTCAAGTTCATTTCTATGACCGACTTTGGTCCAGATTTAGATAGTATCATCTCGGCCTTTCCATCAGCCGATTTATCCATGACTATGCCACTGGCTTTAAAATCATTACGACAACTATATATCGCCGAAAGTGAGAAATATGCTCACGTTACTTATTTCTTGAATGGTGGTAGCGATCATCCTTTAAATGGAGAAATTTGGGAAAAAATTCCATCACCACATGATCCTGATTATACTAAGGCACCAGCCATGAGTGCTACTGATATGGTTGATCAAGTTTTGTTAGACATTCAGGAAAAAAAATATGATCTCTATGTCATTAATTTTGCTAACGCTGATATGGTTGGTCACTCCGGAAATTACGCTGCCACCGTCCAAGCCGTAGCAGCAATTGATGAGCAAATTGGTCGCTTGTGGGCAGCGCTGCAAGCCGCTGATACAAAATCTATCATGTTTATTACCTCCGATCATGGTAATGCCGAAGAAATGTTGAATCTTAAAACTGGAGAAATAGATACTGAACATTCTACCAATTTAGTGCCATTCATTGTCACTATCCCGCATCTTAAGTTACAATCTGGTGGTAACTTATCTAATATTCTTCCGACCATGTTGCAAGTACTTTCCCTGCCAAAACCTAAAGAGGTAACAGCTGAGGCATTATGTTAGGGCAAGGCTGGCCAATTGTTTTAGTAATATTTGATGGCTTTGGCATAGCGGCACCGTCGCGTGGTAATGCGGTGACCTTAGCGCACATGCCGCATTTTAATCAATTTACCAGAGAATATCCAACCCTTACTGTGCAAGCGTCAGGCGAGGTAGTGGGTTTGCCCTGGGGAGAAATGGGTAATTCAGAAGTTGGTCACTTAAATATTGGTGGCGGTAAAGTGATTTATCAAAGCCTGCCCTTTATTAATAAAGCCATTTTCGATGGGACGTTTAATACCAACGAAAAATTTTTAGAGGTAATCAAACATGTCAAAGAAAAAAATTCTACCTTACATTTAATGGGCTTAGTCAGTGACGGTGGTATTCACAGTACGCAAAATCATCTCTATGCCTTATTAGAATTATGTCAGCAACAGCAAGTACACAAAGTAGCCATTCATGCCTTCTTAGATGGTCGGGATACGCCGCGTAATGGTGCGCTACATTATATTCAAACCTTACAACAACGTTTGCAAAAGTTGGGGTTTGGTTACATCGCCAGTTTGGCTGGCAGGTTTTGGGCGATGGATCGGGATAATCATTGGGAGCGCATTGAGACAGCTTATAATGCTATCGCTGAGGGTAAAGCTAAAAACACGGCCACAGATCCGGCGCAGGCGATTGAAGCATCGTATCAACGGAGTGTTTATGATGAAGAATTTGAACCGACTGTGATAGTAGGAGCCGATGGTAAACCATTGGCGACGGTGAATGATAATGACGCCATCATTTTTTTCAACTTTCGAGCTGATCGAGCCCGGCAAATGACCAAAGCCTTTGTGTTGCCTGGCTTTAATAAATTTACGCAAACAAAAAGTTACAAAACATTGCCATTCGTGACCATGATGGAGTATGAAAAAAACTTGCCGGTAAAAATCGCCTTTGTGCCGGATCACATTCAAGAGCCAGTGGCGAAAATTGTGTCGGATGCCGGTTTGTTACAGCTGCATATTGCCGAAACGGAAAAGTATGCCCACGTCACTTTTTTCTTAAATGGTGGCAGAGAAGAGGCTTATCCGGGTGAAGAGCGCGTGATGATTCCATCGCCCCGCGTCTCGAGTTATGCGGAGATTCCTGAAATGAGTGCCGGCGGTGTACGTGACGCTGTGATTCAGGGAATTAGAGCTGGCAAGTATCATTATATTGTGGCGAACTTTGCCAATGCCGACATGGTGGGACACACCGGCAATTTGGAAGCCACTAAAAAAGCCATTGAATTTTTAGATCAGTGTTTGGCCGATATTGTTGCAGTGGTGTTACAAACCGATGCCACGTTGGTGTTAACTGCCGATCATGGTAACGCCGAAGAGATGTACGATTTACAAACCGGTGAAATCGACAAAGAACATTCCACCAACCCGGTACCATTTATGATTATCGGTAATCGTTGGGCACCAATGAAATCCGCTTGGCCACAAATACCCATGAACGATTTATCCCAACTACAACCGCTAGGCGTGCTATCCGATGTGGCTCCCACCATGTTACGTCTAATGGGTTTACCCGTCCCTGCCGAAATGTCAGCCAGAAGTTTGATTCAGTGAGATAATAAAATTATAATTGACTTTGCGTGTGTGAATGTTAAGCTAGTCTTATGAAAAAAACACTTTTTATCGCAGTAATAATTATTATATTAGCCGGTCTGGGTGTAGCGGGGTATTGGTATTGGCAATTTAAACATACTACTCTTTTTTCCGACTGTAAGTTGATCAGCCCAAACGAATCTGCTTCACTTGATCAAGGGCTTTATTTTACTGGATGTGACTTTGTTTGGGAATGTGAATTATTACCGGAACAGAGTTCACAAGACATGTGCCTTTTTGATCTAGCGAAAAAGAATAGCGATCAAGACATTTGTAAAAAAATAAAGAATGAAACACAAAAAAAGTGGTGTGAAAATATTTTTAAAGCAAAGATTGAATAATCCATGTACATGAAAAAGATCCGCGTTGCATTGTATGTTGCATTAAGTATTATTGCTTTTCCTGCATTTGCTCAAGATATTGCTCAAGTCGAATTGACCCAACCACAACATACAGTCTACGAGCAGTTACAGGCCAAGGCTAGTAATCTTAACGTCAGTTGGGATCAGCAAAACAGTATACCTGACTGGGCGCGCATGACGAACTTAGCTATCGATTGGCACAGTGCAGACTATGCGGAACGTGCCTATCAGTTTTTGGATGAGTACGGCGTATTATACAATATTTCTAACCCTAAGCAGGCATTGCCCATCCAACGTCAAAAACAAGATGCCTTAGGTATGACCCACGTCACCTTGCAGCAAGTGTATCAAGGTGTACCAGTATTCGGTGGGCAATTACAATTCAATTTTCGATCCGATGGTATGCTCGCGTCAATCGGCGGTAGAATCATTTCCGGCGCTTCCAACATCAGCTCAAAACCAACGATTACTCGTCAGCGGGCCAGGTGGCTGGCTAAGCAGGCCGTCCGTGATCAATTGAATTTGACCCAAGAACAATTAGATCAATTGAAGTTACAGTCCACTGAACCAGCGCTCTATTACTATAACCGCGGTGTATTTTCTAAGCAGAATGATAACACTTACCTAGTATGGACTTTTTCAGTGCATACAAAGAAGGCTTTATTAGATCAGGTATTCTACATCAATGCTCTCAACGGATCGGTAGTACATACAATTAATAATATTCAGACATCCAAGGATATCAATACCTTAGTGCTAGCAGATTGCACAGATGAGATAGGTACGTTGACTTATAACGAAGCTAGCACGTCAGACACCGATACCATTGGCAGTGCCAGTAGCGATGCACAAGCCTGGGAAGTGAATGAGTATACCGGATTAGTCTATGATTATTATTTTGATATCTTTGGCCGAGATAGTTATGATGATACGGATCCAGACGATACCACCGACGGCGGCGGTACATTAGAGAGCGATACGCATCAAGAGGCAGTGAGTGGGACAAGTTGTGTTCAATGGGAGGATGCAGCATGGGAACCAACCGATAGGATTATGCTTTATGGTGAAGATTATATTACCTTAGATGTCACCGGACACGAGTTAACGCATGCCGTGGTGCAATACGCAGTGGGCACAACCGATGACGATACCTTGACGTATACCAATGAAACCGGGGCGTTAAACGAATCCTATGCAGATGTGTTTGGAGAATTTATTGAATTGGCCAACGGCGGTACAGGGGATTGGCAGCACCGGGAAGATTATGTGGATGGGGCGAATCGAAGTTTACAAGATCCTACACTTTATGCACAACCAGATCACACAGATGATCAGTGTAGCGCAACAAATGATTATTGTGGCTACGTGAGTGATAACGGTGGGGTACACACTAATAGTGGTATTACAAACAAAGCAGCTTATCTTTTAACTGAGGGAGGAACACATCATAGCATCACAGTTAGTGGAATTGGTAGAGAAGCTGCTGAGCAAATCTATTACCGATCTCTGACCACCTATTTAGATATTGCCTCCGATTTCCGCGATGACTACGACGCTACCATGCAAGCTTGTTTTGATCTCAACCTGAGTGATTCGACTACTTATCCCATTTCTTATTGTGACTCAGTCTTTGATGCTTTTGCTGCGGTTGGCATTAACACAGATACATCCTATCCATTAGCAGATATTTCTGCGAGTGCAACTAGTGGAACAGCCCCAGCTAGTTTTACTTTTGATGCCTCAAAGTCAACGGCGATTGGCAGTACGATTGTGTCTTATGATTGGATCTTTGATGATGGTACTACTGGCACTGGTATTTCTGCGAGCCACACCTACACAGATCCTGGTACCTATGATCTCACATTAGTAGTGACTGATGATCTGGGTAATTTCACAACTGATCATCAAACAATAACCGTTCAAGTTGGTGGAATGATTTATACATCTACCTGGACCTATGATCATAGCCCATATGTAATATCATCAACCAGTTATGTTGTTAGCACAGATACTTTAACTATAGAACCTGGGGTGGTCGTTAAATTTTCCTCCAGTAGTGGCACGCTCACAGATAATGGAACATTAGATGCTATCGGAACATCTGTTGCTCCAATTATCTTCACATCGTACAAGGATGATAATAGTGGAGGTGATACGAACGGGGATGACGATGCCACTAGCGCTGCGGCCGGGGATTGGGGGCAAGTCAATTTCGCATCTGGCAGTGTAGCCACCTTGGATTACGTTACCATCCAATACGGTGGTGCCTATACAGGCAGCTACAGCACGATGTTCTTGATAGATGATAACGCTACTAGCGTGATCGTTGATCACAGCACATTCCAATACAGTAGATACGTTACTGTCCGCACGGATTCTGGTAGTACCAGTAGTATTTCTAACAGTATCATTTCTAACACTGCCAATAATGGTTCGTCAGACATCTATATAACAGGCGGCACGGTGACCCTGACTGGCAACACCATCTCCGATACCAACTATTACGGTATTAGAATCTCTGATGCCTCGCCAACCATTACCGATAACATCATTGAGAACAGCGGATATGGCATTTACGTAAGCGGGTCATCCTCTGCCCCGACGATCACGAACAATACCTTTTATGGCAACACGTATCCGATTTCTCTTGGAGCCTTGAACTCCGGCATGAGCCTGTCGGGTAATGGAGGCAGTAGTAATACCTCTAACGCCATTATCTTAGGTTGTTCAACGAACGGAGACGTCACACTGGATGGCACTAATGATTTGGTCTACTTGATTAGTAGATTAACAGTTTCCACTGCCGATACCTTAACAGTTGCCCCGGACACCACCATGAAGTTCTACAATTCTACTTCCACCCTAACGGTTAATGGTACATTAGATGCTAAAGGTACCAGTACAGAACCCATTGTGTTTACTTCACTGAAAGATGATACCTATGGTGGAGACACCAACAGTGATGGTACCGCTACCAGCCCAGCTGCCGGCGATTGGTCATACGTGAAGATTGCCAGTGGTGCAACTGCTGACTTGGACTATATTACTATACAGTACGGGGGTACCTATTCTACTTCAATTAGTACAATGTTCTGGATTGCTGACAGTGCCAGTAGTGTCAGTGTCGACCATAGCACACTCCAATACAGTCGATATGCAACTATCTGGACTGGGCCAGGTAGTACCAGCAGTATTTCCAATAGCACCATTGCTAACACTGCCAGTAATGGTTCGCCCACGGTGGATGTGACCGGCGGTACTACCACCCTTATTGGCAACACGATCACTAATTCCAATTATTACGGAATTTGGATCGCGGATGCCTCTCCCACGATCACTGACAATACCATTCAAAATTGTGGTTACGGTATTTACGTTACAGGATCATCATCCACTCCGGTTATTTCAGGCAACTTAATCACAGACAATTATAGTTATGGGTTACTGAATGTTACTAGTAGTATTACCGTTACCGTTGAAAACAACTGGTGGGGAGATTCTTCCGGACCATACAATGCCACCGCCAATCCAACTGGGTTAGGGGACAATGTCAGTGACCATGTAGATTTTACTCCTTGGACAACCACTGATCCATCTATTGATGTTACTCCACCCGGAGAGATTACCATCGGTCCAATCATCAAAAAAGTCTGGCCAAAGGTTCTGGTGTTAAACTGGACTAATCCTACCGATTCTGACCTTGATCACATTCAAGTTGATCGAACTGATGTTACAACAGGTACTACAATAACTCTATCCACTAGTACCACTGGTACAGAGTATACCGATACCACCCCAGGTTATAACTCACCCTACACTTACACCTTATATACAGTAGATACCACCGGTAACAAAAGTGCTGGTATTATTACATCCATTCAAGTCTTACAGAACCCAGCTCCAGATTTAATGTTCTTAACCCCAGGGGATACCACCATCACAGCAGCTTGGAAAGCCTCGACTGCACCACTACCTAGTTTAGCTGGTTACAAAATATATTATGGTACCAGTGCAACTAGCCTCACTAATATCTTAGATGTGGGTTTAACCAGGCCGGCTACTATTACTGGACTAACAAATGGTATACCATACTATGTAGTTGTCACAGCTTATAACAAAGCTGGCATAGAAAGTGCTCCATCGAAGGTTAGAGTAGCTGTGCCACATCCATAAACTTATGAAACCATTTGATGTAATAACCATCGGCAGCGCAGTACGAGACATGATGTTTTTTACTGACCAGGCGGAAACGTTGCCGAATCCAAAGAATGATCCAACCAAAGCAGCGCTGATTGGGTTTGAGTATGGGGGTAAAATTCATAGTGATAAAGTACACCGGTTTTATGGTGGCGGAGCTTCGAATACCGCGGCTTGTTTTTCCAGATTGGGTTTGCGCACCGCTACCTGTTTGTGTGTGGGGCAAGATGCGGAAGGGCAGGCTTTGGTGCAACATCTACAATCGATTGGTGTAAGCACTCAATATGTTCAATCTAATAAGCAATTAAATACCGGGCTATCCTTTTTGGTAGTAGAAACTAAAACCAACGAACATGTGGCGTTTGTTAATTACGGGGCTAATGATGAATTGGAGTTACCACCCACCATATTAAAACATTTACCAAACTGGTTTTATGTCTCGTCGTTAAGTTCCAGACACTGGCCAACTATCATGCGGACATTAACAAAAATGCAGACACCAATTGCCTGGAATCCGGGCGCGATTCAATTAGCTGACCGCCGGACATTATTACCTTTATTAAAGCATATTGCTGTATTGATTTTAAATCGAGATGAAGCCATTGAGTTATATCAAGCTGAAGCTAGTACAGCGCAACTAGCTAAAGCCTTACATTTATTAGGGCCACATTTAGTGGTGGTAACTGATAGTAAACGGGGTGCTTGTGTATTTGATGGCCAAACGTTATATCATGACAAACCAAAACTAACCAAACCAAAAGATACCACCGGCGCCGGTGATGCTTTCGGGTCTAGTTTTATTGCTGGCTTAATAAAGTGTAACGGAAATATTAAAACTGCATTACGGTTGGCAATTTTAAATGCCACCGGTGAGGTATCACACATCGGTGCACAAAATGGTTTATTGACATGGAATCAAATACGCCAGAAGCTATAATGCACCGGGCGATCCGGTTAGCGCGGAAAGGAGCTGGCTTTGTGCAATCGAATCCGCTGGTGGGAAGTGTGTTAGTGCATCAATCTGGAAAAATTTTAGCCGAAAGTTTTCACGATCATTGGGGTGGACCACACGCCGAGCAAAAGCTACTAAAAAATATTAAGCCACCGCGCTCAGCTTCGCTCTATGTTACTTTAGAACCTTGTTGTCACACCGGTAAAACGCCCCCGTGTGTAGATTTAATTATCGCTAGTGGTATCAAACATGTCGTGGTTGGATCAATTGATCCAAATCCATTAATGCAGGGTAAATCAATTCGGCAATTAAGACGAGCCGGTATTAAGGTAGAAGTGGGTGTGGCTCAAACCGAGTGTGATTATCTCATTAGAACTTTTCGAAAGTGGATCACAACTAATCAGCCATATGTATTAGGTAAAGTTGGTATGAGTTTGGATGCTAAGATAACCTCGGGTAATCAACAACGGTACATTACTAATCAGTTGGCCTTACAACGCGTGCATGAATTGCGTCAAGAGTTTTCTGTTATCATGGTAGGAGTAAATACCATTATTCGAGACAATCCTCGTTTAGATACACGCCTAGCCAAAAAAAAATTACATCATCCAGTTAAGGTGATATTAGATAGCCGTTTACGTACCCCACCACACAGTGCGGCGTTGGATGATCATACGATTATTGTCTGTGCCGATTCTGCCACCATGACGCATAAACGGGCTTTAGCCAGAACGGGTGCGGAAATATTGGAATTTCCATCTGATCAACAACATGGCGAATTAATTTTGGCTGAGTTGGGTCGGCGAGGATACAGTAATGTGTTGTTAGAAGGAGGCTCATATGTATTTACTAGTTTTATAAATTTGCGCGCCATTGACGAGTTCTATCTATTTATGGCACCGTATTTGTTCGGTGCATTGCGCTTACCATTTACTTACGCACTGCGGCATCCGGTGCAATTAATCGATCCGGTATTTGAACAACTTGAAGATAATATACTAATTCGTGGTTATGCCCAGTATAAATAAATTAGCTACTATCACGGCGGCGTTGCATGATTTGCGTAAAGGCAAACCCGTGGTGGTAGTGGATGATGCCTCTCGAGAAAATGAGGGTGATGTACAAATACCGGCTGATTGTATTACCGCCGCTTGGGTTAATTTTATGGTCAAAGAAGCGCGTGGTTTAGTGTGTGTGGCTTTACCGGGCGAGCGGTTACAAGCGCTTGAGTTGGCTCCGATGGTACAAAATAACTCCGACCCATTTCAAACTGATTTTATGGTATCAGTCAACGCACGCTCTGGTGTAACTACTGGTATTTCAGCCTTTGATCGGGCGGTAACCATTCAAACCTTAGTTAATGCAATCACTCAACCGCAAGATTTAGTGCGCCCGGGGCATGTGTTTCCATTGCGCGCTAAAAGCGGTGGTGTGTTGCAGCGCGCCGGACACACCGAAGCCGCCGTTGATTTAGCCCGTCTGGCTGGATATGTACCAGCTGGGGTGACCTGTGAAATTTTACATCCTAATGGCACCATGGCGCGCTTACCATATCTGATTAAGTTTGCGCAAAAACATCATTTCAAAATTATCTCGATCGCTGATTTAATTGCTTACCGGCATAAGACAGATCATACCGTGCAACAAATTGCTCAAGCCAGTATTCCTACTCACTTATATGGTGATTGGCAAATGGTGCTTTTTTCTAGTGCCACTGACCAGATGCAACATGTCGCTCTGGTGAAAGGGGATGTGGTTGGTAAAAAAAATGTTTTAGTGCGGGTTCATTCGGAATGTTTTACCGGGGATATACTTGGTTCACAACGCTGTGATTGCGGTGAACAGTTACAAGCCGCTTTGGCCGCCATAAACCAAGCCGGTTGCGGCGTGCTAATTTATTTACGACAAGAAGGCCGGGGGATAGGGTTAGCTAATAAACTGCAGGCCTATAATTTACAGGATCATGGTTTAGATACCGTTGAGGCGAATCTAAAGTTAGGTTTTCCAGCCGATCTAAGAGAGTACGGCACCGGTGCGCAAATGTTGCGTGACTTAGGTTTAACCTCGATTCAGGTTCTCACTAATAATCCCAAGAAAATTATTGCCCTAGATGGCTTTGGCTTAAAAGTAGTTAAACAAGTTCCACTTCTTACCAAACCGAATCGCTATAACAAAAAATATCTCCAAACCAAAAAAAATAAATTAGGACATTTATTGTAAAGGATCGCTGAAAAGATGAATAAGACATGAAAACGCTGAAATAATGCCATTGACACCAGTTGGTTTTCCATGTATCCTCACTTTATAAAAAGCGCTGCCTGAAATGAGGGGCGTTTTTATGTCTAACATCAAACAGCAATACATTCAGTCAGAATTAACTTCCAGAATCATCCAAACCTGTATTCGAGTTCATAATATTCTTGGACCTGGGTATAATGAAGTGATTTATCAACGAGCATTGGATAGGGAATTATGGAAACATCAAATTGATCATAATCGAGAGGTGTGGTTGGATATTATATATGATGGTATAAAAATTGGCACTAAACGTGTAGATTTTGTTATTGAAAATGTGATTGTTGAAATTAAAGCTAAAGCTCAGTTTGATCCACAAGATTATTTTCAGACTATTTCTTATTTGAAAGCATCGAGATATGTCTTAGCATTACTAGTAAACTTTGGTAGTCAGAAAGTGGAAGTAAAACGATTTATCAACCAACAAAGTAGACCAATCAATCGGTAGAGTCTGTTCACAAATTTTTTCAGCGTCTTCAGTATTTTCAGTATCTCAGCGATCCATTTTATGTAAACTAACGGATCGCTGAAAAGATGAATAAGACATGAAAACGCTGAAATAGTGATTTTAGTGTATAATAACATTATGGTTCATAAAGGTGATAACGGTATTCTCTATATTGTAGCTGGATCAAAACAGTATCATGGGGCTTTATGGTACGCCGTGATGGCGGCTGAACCGTTAGTGGATTTAATTTATGTGGATACAGATACCAGCAATAAATCTTTGGTTAATTCATTAAAACAATTACACTCGAGTATAATTTTAGTCCCACCTAGACAGCGGGCAACTTATTTAAACAAAAGTGATGCGGTTTTACTTGGCCCCGGTTTGGGTAGAAATAGTTTGGCGCGTAATCTGGTCAATAAGATTATGTTGCATCCACAGCGGCCAGCTAAGGTGGTGATTGATGCTGATGGTTTATGGTTTTTACAAAAAAAATGGTTGGATTCTAATATGATTTTAACACCACATCCGGGAGAATATAAAAGATTATTTGGTAGACTTACCCCAGCGGCGGCTGCCCGCACGGTGCCAGCGGTAATTTTAGCGAAGGGGGTTAGAACTGCAATTTGCCAAAATGGAAATTGTGAGTATAATACTGGAGGAATCGTTCATCTAACTAAGGGTGGTATTGGTGATGTTTTAGCCGGAGTGGTGGCTGGTTTAGCTTGTACTCAACCACCGTATCAGGCCACACAATTGGCCAGCCAGCTAGTCGCTAAAGCCGAGCAGATAATCTATCGGCGGTATAATCGATTTGCCACGACTAGTCAGTTACTTGAACAACTGCCACTAACGTATAAAAAATATTTCTCACATGAAAGCCAATCTCACCGGTAAGGTGATACTAAGCGGCAAATCAAATCTCCCGTTAGCGAAAAAGATCGCTCGCGAATTAGGGCTATCACTGGGTAAGTGTGAAGCCAAACAATTTTCTGACGGTGAAACCTATGTTCATATTGAAGAAAATATTAAAGATAAAGTAGTATATATAATCCAAAGTGGATCAATTCCGGCCGATCATAATCTATTTGAATTATTGGCTTTAGTACATGCGGCTAAAGCCATGCAACCTAAACGTATAGTGGCGGTGGTGCCGTTTTTTCCGTATCGCCGTATGGAAAAAACTGTTCGGTCAGGTGAGTCCACCACGTTTGCCCTGGTCGCCGATTTACTCCATGCGGTGGGCATTGATAAAATTATCTGCATGGATTTACACAAACACCGCAGTAAGCGGTTTTTTAAATTCCAGCGTAAAGAATTAACTGCTTTTGATGTTATCATTGAGCGCTTGCGTCATAAAAAACTCCATAATTTTGTGGTGGTAGCCCCAGATAAGGGGAGTATGCCGGCATCTAAGCGCTATGCCCGTGAATTAGGTGTACCTCTAGTAAAATCTTTCAAGACGCGCAAAAAGCATGATGAGGCTATCATTAGTCATTTAGAGGGCGATGTAAAAGACAAAGATGTTTTCATTGTGGATGATGAAATTAATACGGCCGGTACATTAGCCGGTGTAGTAGAAAAACTGAAACAACAAGGAGCCCGCAATATTTATTTTGCCTGTACCCATGGGGTTTTATCTGGCCCAGCCATTGAACGCCTAACCAAAATTAAAATTCGCGAAGTGATTGTCACTGATACCATCGATATTCCGGCCGAAAAACTTTTAGGTAAAATCAAACAATTAAGTGTTGCCAATATTTTCGCCGCAGCCATTCGGGAAGATCGGTAGTTGCCAAAAAGGGTTTTATAGTCTACACTGCTTCCATGAGGCTGCCGACGGATGTTGAGGTTGATGAGTTGTATCAACGTTTTCATACACCAACTAATATCCGGGAGCATATGCGTGTGGTAGCGGCGATTGCTACAGAGTTAGGTCGCTATCATAAAATCAATATACCATTGTTAGATAGTGCGGCGCGGTTGCACGATCTCGTTCGTTTGCCGCAACAGTGGGAATTTTTGCCGGTTGGTATTCATACACCGGCGCCACACGCGGAGATTAATTATCTTTTGCTCAAAGATAATTTTCCGGAGGTAGCAACTTTAATCCGGTCTCATAGTTTGATGACATTATTAGTGGAGCAACCGTTTATCACGGATGAAGCAAAATTGCTTTATTATGCCGACAAGCGTGTTAATCATGCCACCATCGTCTCTGTGACAGATCGATTAACCCTTGGCCAAGAACGCTGGCAGGTAACAGCTCAAACCGATCGCACGCCAGAATTATTAGACAAATTATTTACCCTCGAATCAAACTTGTTTAAACCCATCCCATATGACCCCAATCATCTCAAAGACCAACTCACTGCAACGCACTAAGCAAAAAAGTGTCGGCGCCGTTATTTTAAATGCCAAACAACAGGTCTTAATTATGTATTCGGCCAAGAATCATTATTGGGAATTTCCGAAGGGTAAAGTTGAATCAGGCGAGAAAGAACTCGATACATTAAAACGCGAGATTTTTGAAGAAACCGGCATTCAGCGCTTTCGCTTACATCCACGGTTTCGGGAATATCTCTATTATCGGTTTCGTGTGAAAAATTTACTCATACAAAAAGTCGTGGTGTATTATTTATTCAAAACCGGTGCTGAAATAAAAGTGTCCGACGAGCATAAAGATTTTAAGTGGGTGGAACTCAATGATGTGGCTCATTATCTCAAACACATTAATCAACGTGATTTGATCAAGCGGGTGCGGCTATTTTTAGCGAAACATCCACTATGAAGGTACGCTATCAGGTAGCGGCTGCACCACCCCAGGACTGGTTGCAGAACTTTCCAGAATTGCATCCCGCGGTGGCTGGCATTTTGTATCGCTTAGGTATTACTACCACTGAGCAAGTCGAACACTTTTTAAAACCGAATTACGAACAAGATCAGCATGACCCCTGGTTGTTTGCTGATATGCCGAAAGTAGTTGACCGTATTATTCTGGCGCGCGATCAAAACGAGTCAGTTTTGATTTATGGTGATTATGATGCTGATGGGGTATGTTCGACAGTTTTGCTCTATACAGCGTTACAACAAATTGGTGTGAAGAACTTAGCGGTGTATTTACCACATCGTGATACGGAAGGCTATGGCTTGAATCTTTCCGCAGTTGAAAAATTTGCACAGGATAAAGTTAATCTAATAATTACAGTTGATTGTGGTATCTCTAATGTCACAGAAATAGCTCGTGCCAAAAAGTTGGGGATGGATGTGATCGTGACCGACCATCATGTTGAACCGCCGCAGTTACCGGAGGAGGCTTTAGCCATTATCAATCCACAAGTGAAACGGTGTGGCTACCCCTGGCCAATGTTAGCTGGTGTGGGTGTGGCCTTTAAAGTGGTACAGGCATTGCGACAGCATCTAAAATTAGACGAAGGTTTTGAAAAATGGCTCTTAGATTTAGTGGCGATTAGTACCATCACCGATTGTATGCCATTAGTTGATGAAAATCGCACTTTAGTAAAATATGGTTTGGTGGTTTTAAACAAAACTCATCGTTTAGGTTTACAAGCTTTGATTGCGGCAACGCATAAACCAGCTGCACTGGTAACCACCGGTAGTATTGCTTTCAAAATTGGGCCTTGGATCAATGCGGCGGGTAGAATTGATCATGCTAATATGGCCGTGGCGCTGTTGTTAGCTGAATCTACTGAGCAAGCTACATTAGAAGCACAAAATTTATCTGATACGAACACGTCTCGTCAGGAGCAAACCGAGACGATGTATCAAGAGGCTAAACTGCAAGCTGACACACAAACCGATCAGCCGGTAGTATTTGTTTTTGCAGACGCTTGGCCAATTGGTTTAATTGGACTAGTAGCGGGAAAACTGGTTTCTAAATTTCACAAACCGGCCTTTGTTATGACGTTGAATCAAGGCAAAGTGTTTGGATCTGGGCGCAGTGTCCCTGGAGTTGATTTGATTCATACTTTACAACGCATGTCAGATAAGTTTGCTAGTTATGGTGGCCATGCCATGGCCTGTGGTTTTAGTTTATTATCAGATGTGACGCGTGACATTTTTAGTAAACAGTTTTTAATTACTGTAGCAGATCAATTAGCGGCTTTACCGACCGAACATGTTATCGAACTGGCAGCCGAACTAACTGTATCAGAAGTGACTTGGGATTTCTTTGAGCAATTACAACAACTTGAGCCCTGGGGCGAGGGGAATCGGGAACCATTATTTAAATTAAATGATGTGCCAGTAAAGGATTTTCAAGTGTTGGGTCAAAAACAAAATCATCTTAGATTAGTGTTGGGTGATGACAAGTATCAACTTAAAGTAATTGCGTTTGGTTATGGCGATAAAGCTGAACAGCTACATTTAGGAGATAAAATTAATTTAGTGGGTCATATCGGTATGAATGTTTGGAATGATCGAAAGGATTTACAATTTATGGTGGAAGATTGGTTATGACCACTAAACAGTTTGGTTATAACATTTATGTGTTTGTGTGTGGGGCTGCCGTGATGATGTTGGAGTTTGCCGCCTCGCGCTTATTGGCACCATTTTTTGGTAGCTCCATTTTTGTCTGGGGAAATATTATCGGCGTGGTGTTAATGGCACTCTCACTGGGTTATTATGTTGGCGGAAAATTAGCCGATCGTTATCCAAATATAAAAACGGTTAGTCTATTAGTGTTATTGGCCAGTATCGCCAGTAGTTTAATACCGGTGATGACCAATCTTTTGGTTCGACCCCTCACGTTTGGTTTAGCTTTTAGTATTATTGGTTCGTTCGTGGTAATAGTAATCCTATTTGCCCTGCCGATTTTTTTACTCGGTATGGTTAGCCCATTTATGATTCGCCTGGCCACATCTAACATTAATACCGCCGGTGCTACGGCTGGTTCATTGTATGCCTGGTCTACTATGGGAAGTATTTTAGGTACGTTTGGTAGTGCTTTTTTAGTCGTGCCATTATTAGGTAGTAGAGAAACTATTTATCTATCAGCTCTCTCATTGGCGTTGATTGGAGTGATAAGTTTGCGCCAGATAAAATATATTCCAGTAATATTATTACCAATAGTTTTGTATCTAATTTTTTACGCTATACCCGTACGCGCCGAAACAAATATTATTGAACAAGGTGAAACTTATTATCAATATTATGTTGTCAGTGAAGAACCGGATCGGTATTTATTGCAGTACAATGAAGGTTTAGGCACGCAATCTTATTATATGAAAGAGGGGATAAACACTGATAGTTATTATGATTATCTAGCGCAGGTGCCAGAGTTATTAGAACAACCAAACAATACTTTAGTGTTAGGTTTAGCCGGAGGAACATTAACGCGTGAATTAACTACACTGTATCCGGCATTACATCTCACCGGTGTGGAAATTGATCCGGCAATAGTAGGAGTGGCAAAAAAATACTTTCATTTGGATGACCAACCGATCAATATTGTTATAGCCGATGGGCGGCAATTTATTAAATTCACCGATCAACAATACGATATTATTTATATGGATGTGTTTACTAATGAGTATTACATTCCCTGGCACATGACGACGGTTGAGTTTTTTGAGGAATTAGCCGCCCGACAACCCACTAATGGTTTAGTGGCGATGAATATTGGTAGTACTAGTGAACATACCCTGTTATTTGAAACTATGTTGACTACCATGCAACAGGTGTATCCGTACGTGTATATTAAACCAGTACCGAACTCGCTTAACTATGTTGTGGTAGCGTCACGGCAAGATTTTTCTCATGCTGGTTTTACATCTTTTTCACCCAGCCAAGCGCGCCAAGTTTTAACCGATAATCGAGCGCCGGTTGAGTTGTATACTGAAACTATGGTTTTAAAATATATCACTGCACACTTATGACAACTATTACATTTTTTACCGACGGTGGTGCGCGCGGCAATCCTGGCCCGGCTGCTAGTGGAGCTTATAGCCCTGAATTGGGTGAATTTAAAAAATATTTGGGTCACGCTACCAATAATCAAGCTGAGTATACTGCCATTATATTGGCGCTAGAAGCCGCCGTGGCTTATCAACAAGATCATCCACAATTACAAGAGATCAAGTTTTTTATGGATTCAGAATTAGCTGTCAAACAATTAAAGCGTGAGTATAAAGTGAAAAATCCGGAATTACAAAAACTATTTCTTAAAGTGTGGAATCTCACCACCAAATTCCACAAGGTTACTTTTACCCATGTGCGGCGAGAATATAATAAAGACGCTGATCGGTTAGTGAATGAAGCCATTGATGAGGCGTTGACAAAATCCTCATAACTTGGCACAATCCAGGCACTCAAGTTGATTAGATGGCTGCCCGACGAAGCCTTGGCGTAGTTGGGAGGAAAGTCCGAACACCAGCAAAAAAAGAAGTTGCTAACGGCAACCAACCGTGAGGTTAGGGAAAGTGCCACAGAGACAATACTACCCTGAGCGCAGCGCGAGCTGAGTTTAGGGGAAAGGTGAAAAGTACAGTGGTGTCGCAAGGCTACACTGTTCCAGTTATGGTGACATAACTGTGTGGTAAACCCTTCTTGGTGCAAGAGCAAATTTCCAGATGCGGTAAGCAATTGCTCGAATCTGGTTGGTCGCTCGCCTAGAGAGATAGCCATCCACGACAGAATTCGGCTTATCGATCAACTTGAGTTGGTAGCAATATCACTTCATGAAAAGAATCGAATTAATTATCGCAGGTATCTTAGTGCCTTTGGACTACTGTTTAGTAGTTTTATCTGGTTGGTTAAGTTACAACAGCCGGTTTTTGAATTTTGTCACCGGTATTAGAGCCGTACAATATCCGTTGCCTTACACGGATTTTATTAAGCTATTGTTTATTAGCGCGTTCTTGATGGTGGTTATCTTTGCTTGGAACGGTATGTATGAAACAACCGGCACCAGACGGATTGTTGATGAATTACGAAAAATTGTTCTAGCTAGTTCCACCGGAATACTCATCATCATGATCGTGTTATTTTTTAACCGTGATTTATTTTCGTCTCGTTATATTATTTTATTAACTTGGATAATCAGCATCGTATTAGTATCAGGCGCTCGTTTGGTAGTTATTTTAGTGGAACGGGCTTTGTTCAAACGGGGAATTGGGGTACATCGCGTGTTATTGCTGGGTGCCTCGCGCTCAGCGGCTATTTTAGATAAGGCTTTTCGTACCAGTCCAACTTTAGGTTATGTCGTAGTAGAACGAGCCCAACACCTCTCCACCGATATTGTTGAGAAATTAAAAAAGATTGTGCGCGTCAAACAAATCGATGAAATTATTGTGGCCGATCAAGATTTATCCCGACAACAAATTGTGCAATTGATTGATTTCAGTAAAACCCATCATTTGGCGTTCAAATATGCGGCGGATATTTTTGATAGTAAATTATCTCATGTAGTGATGCGACCGGTAGCGGATATTCCCTTAATGGAATTGCAGCGCACACCGTTGCAAGGTTGGGGTAAAATATTTAAACGGACGATTGATGTAATATTTTCTTTACTGGCTTTGCTTGTGTTTGGTCCAATTATGTTATTAACAGCGCTGGCTGTGAAATTAGATTCACCGGGTAATGTCATATATCGCAATCGGCGCGTTGGTGAACAAGGTAAACTTTTTGATACATTGAAATTTCGTTCCATGAAACAAGAATATTGTATCGGGGAGCAATATAGCCACAATGCTGAAGCGTTAGACTTAGAAAAAAAATTAATTGCTGAACAGAGTATTAAAGCTGGCCCGGTTTATAAAATTAAAGATGATCCACGGGTGACCAGAGTTGGACGGATTATTCGACAATTATCTTTAGATGAGTTTCCTCAGTTCATTAATGTATTAAAAGGGGAGATGAGTGTAGTTGGCCCACGCCCACATCAACCGCGCGAGGTAGAAAAATATGCCGATGCCCAAAAATCAATTTTAAGTATGAAGCCAGGTGTTACCGGCATGGCGCAAATTTCCGGACGCTCAGACCTAGAGTTTATTGATGAAATCAGATTAGATACTTATTACATGGAGAATTGGAGCATTATATTAGATTTATATATTATTTTTAAGACGCCCTTTATTTTATTGCAAAAACGTAAAGCTCTATGAAATTAGCCTTAGTGCATGATCATCTGGCTCAAGACGGTGGTGCCGAAAAAGTCTTAGCCGCCTTTCAACAAATTTGGCCGGAAGCGCCGACTTATGTGTTAGTGCATAACAAACAAGCCGCCAATGCCGCGTTTCGGGATAAAGATATTCGGACGTCATTTTTGCAGCATTGGCCAGGTGGCGTAAAACATTATCAGTGGTTTTTCCCAGTCATGCCCAGTGCTGTGGAAAGTTATGATTTGATGGAATATGATGTGATTCTTTCCAGCACAGCCTCTTTTGCCAAGGGTGTTATCACCCGGCCTGATACATTACATATTTGTTATTGTCATACTCCCACGCGTTATTTATGGAGTGATACGCACGATTATGTGCAAGAATTAGAGGTCAACTGGTTAGTAAAACGTTTCTTGCCGTTCTTTTTAACGTATGTGCGGATGTGGGATAAATTAGCCGCTGATCGTGTGGATCAGTTTTTGGCTAATTCAACCTTGGTGCGTAACCGCATCAATAAATATTATCATAAAACGGCGCCGATTATTTATCCGCCAGTTGATAATAAACAATTTAGTATTGGTGAGGTGAAAGATTATTTTTTAACCGGTGGCCGCATTGTGGCGTACAAACGGTTTGATTTGGTAGTGGAAGCCTTTAAACATTTAGGCCGCAAGTTGGTTGTTTTTGGCACCGGTCCAGAACTGGATCATTTGCGTGCTTTGGCTAGTGATAATATTGTATTCGTTGGTCGGGTTGATGATGCTGAGTTAGCTAAACTATATCAAGGTTGTATGGCTTTTATTAATCCACAAATCGAGGATTTTGGTATTACCATGGTTGAAGCAATGGCCTCAGGGCGACCAATTATTGCCTATCGCGCCGGTGGGGCGCAAGAAATTGTTCAGCCTGGTGTGACGGGCGAGTTTTTCGACTATCAAACCTGGGAAGATTTGGCTGACATGGTCATTCGGTTTGATCATACTAAATACCAGCCACAGACAATTCGTGATTTTGCTCTAACTTTTTCCACTGAACAATTTCAAACAAAAATTAAGGCGTACGTGGAAAACGCCTATCGTGAGTTTACACTTAATCATTGATTCGTTACTATAAGGCTATGTCAACCACACATTTAAAAGATCATATCTCACTAATTCGTCACTCCATCATATTTATTATTCTGTTTGGCGTGGTTGTGGCCGTGGTGGCTTTTGGGATAGCCAGTAAACGACCGTCTACTTATAAAGCTATTCAGAGTTACGAATTAAAATTGGTTAATCGTTCACCGACATCAGATTATCAATATGGTTCGTATTACGATCTCAAAGGCGCCGAGTTATTCACGCAACATGTCATGAGTTTACTGCGCAGCCCGGCTGTGATTAGTAAAATTTATGAGACGGCTGGTTTAGGCTATACCATTGACAATGTTTCTCAATTCACCAGTCAATTTCGCACCGATCAAGATTCATCGCAAGAGTTTACTGTTACCTTCAGCCGGTATTATTCTGACGAGGCCACTAATTTAGCTAATGCCATGACTAAGGTATTAGCCCGTGAAGTAACTGACGCGCAATTGGATACTAATAATCACAGTTTATTTGCATTAAAAGCCTTCACGCCGGTGGTAGTGTATCAAGAAACTAATGTGACATTAATTACTGTGGCAGCTTTAATCGCCGGTTGGATATTAGCGTTGGTACTGGTTTATATTAGACGCTATCTACAATAATGCGCATTGGGATTGATGCTCGCTCGTTGTTAGAGCCGCATCCATCGGGGGTTAGTTTTTATACACAGCAACTCATTCGAGCTTTGTTGGCTTTGCCTGATCGTACCGATACGCTGGTGTTATTTACCTCTGGTTGGTCAAAACCAAAATTGGAATTTCCATCTGAAGTTGAATGGCACCATTTACCTTGGCCAAATAAGCTCTTTCATGGGCTGAGTTTATTTGGCTTGGCACCTAAGATAGATCGTATCTTAGGTGGAGTAGATGTGCTATTTTTACCCAATTGGAATTTTTTTCCACACAGTAGAAAAATCCCGTATGTTTTAACCGTGCATGATTGTGCGCTTTATCTTTATCCACATTTACTCTCCCGTAAACAACGTCTCTGGCACCGGTTAATTCAACCAACGCGGTTGATGAAACAAGCCAAACATATTATTACTGTCTCACAATCTACGCAGCAAGATGTTAAAACTAATCATGTTACGACTATTTTATCTGGTCCACCGCAACGCGTGGCTAGTGCACTGGTACCAAACTTGCCTGATAATTATGTGGTGATGTTTGGTGGGCGTGATGCTAGAAAAAATATTCCGGTTCTACCCAATATCAATGTAGTTATAATTGGCGATGGCTCACCCCTGGGATATTTAACCGAAGCGCAGAAGTGGTATGTTTTAGAACATGCTCAAGCACTAGTGTACCCAAGTTTATATGAAGGGTTTGGTTTTCCGCCACTGGAAGCTTGGCAAGCGGGTGTGCCGGTGATTGCCAGTTTTGCCGGTGCCATTCCTGAAATCTGTGGACAAGCCGCTCTCTATGTTAACCCCTATTCGAATCATGATATCCAGCTGGCCGTTACTACAGTACTGCAGGATGAGAGGTTGAGGACGAGGTTAATTGAAGCTGGTAAAGAACAACTTAAAAAATTTTCTTGGGAACAAACCGCGCGGGACACATTGCGAGTTCTACGCCAGGCGGTATACTAATTGATATGCGTATTGGTATCGATGCCCGTTTTTTTGGCGGCGAACAATCCAAAGGTTTAGGACGCTATACGGAAAAGCTCTTAAAATATTTACTCCCACTTGATCACACTAATCAGTATTTTATTTTTGTTCCGGAAGAATTAGTGGAAGCTTGGCCTTATCCGCAAAAGAACGTCACGGTTATTGCCGCACCCTATCGGTGGTATTCACTGGCTGAGCAAATATTATTACCACTTAAATTGCGTCGTTATAAACTTGATTTGGTTCATTTTCCACATTTCAATGTGCCATTATTATATAATCGGCCATTTATTGTGACGATTCATGATTTAATCATTAGTCGTTTTCCCACCGAACGAGCCACTACCTTAGGGCCATTAATGTATAAAATAAAACAATTGGGTTACCACAGTGTAATTAGTCATGCGGCGCGGGCCGCGCAACATATTATCACGGTGTCGGAATACTCAAAACGAGATTTAATCGATTATTTTTCATTACCAAAAAACAAAATTACCGTTTTGTATGAAGCAGTCGATAAACTTGAGGCTAAAGCGATTGCTCTAAAACGTTATAATATTAACTGGCCGTATCTTTTATATGTGGGTAACGCCTATCCGCATAAAAACTTAGAACAACTAGTTAGTGTGATGCAACAGTTAAAGAAACAGGGGAGTAAGCTGCATTGCGTTTTAGTTGGGAAAGGTGACTATTTTTATGATCGCTTAAAACAATTAGCTTGGGCAAAGGATGTAGATGACGTGATGCACTTTGTTGGGTTTGTACCGGATGCGCATTTACCTAGTTTGTATCGAGCGGCGGCGGTGTATGTTTTTCCATCGCGCTATGAAGGCTTTGGTTTACCACCACTAGAGGCTATGCAATATGGTACGCCGGTGGTATCAGCCAGAAGCTCTTGTTTGCCCGAGGTGTTGGGTGACGCCGCAGTTTACTTTGAACCTGATGATATTTCTGGTATACTACGAGGTATCCAAATCTTAACCCAAGACGAGGCCGTACGGGCGGATTATATTGCCCGCGGTTATCGCCAAGTTAGGCGTTATGATTGGCAAATAATGGCCAAGCAGACCTTGGCTCTCTATGAAAAAGTTTATACCAAAAACATCCAACTTAACACCTGACGGTCTTGGTCATGTTGATCGAGCCGGTCAGTTAGGTGTACCGAAAAATAATATTATTGATTTAAGAGCCCTAGTGCCACTGGCACCTGAGATCAAACCGGTCATTAAAGTTGAAAAAAAAGCCGTATTAAATGTACAACCGATTCCCGAACCAGCCAAATTAGTTACTCCACCAGTCGTACGTCAGAGGCATACAACTTGGCATCTAAGCTTTGCCTGGAAGCCGGCTTTGGCTTTTGCTGTTGTCGCTGGGTTAGCTTTATTGCCGGCGGCTACCATTGCCATGCTCCGGCAGGCCAACCCCACCATTGATGATATCCGTTTATTAAGTGGTGCCGCGGTCGATGATATGCAAGCCGGTAAATTTGATAAAGCTGAGATCAGCTTTCAGGAGGCGCAAGATAAATTGCATACTTTGAATGCCACTTTGTCGCCGGTATATGGCTCAACCGATAATTTGTTAATTGCCGGTGAACAGATTGCCGGAGCTGGCACCGATATGGTGAAGGCATTTAATCTGATTGAACAATTATCTCAAACTACTTCAGATAGTCAGCCGGTCGATTTATTCGTGGCGGCGCACTCATTAATTCGTCCGATCGTACCGCGTTTACAACGAGCTAATTTAGCTTTATCCGAAGTAAATTTGGTCACTGTACCAGCTGAATATCATGATAAAATTCGCTTGGCACAAACCGAATTACCCGTTATCACAAAAAATTTGGAAGAAATGGTAGCACTAACTGAATCATTAGTGACGTTAATGGGACATGATAAACCAAAACGGTATTTAGTTTTGTTTCAAAATAATCGCGAACTTCGTGCCACCGGCGGCTTTATCGGCAGTTTTGCTTTAATCGATATTGATCACGGTCGAGTCAGTAGTTTAGAAATTCCTGGCGGGGGCCCGTATGATTTAATGGGTGGTCTAACCGAGCAAGTCATCTCTCCACAGCCGTTGCATTTAGTGAATGCAAAATGGCAATTACAGGATGCTAACTGGTGGCCAGATTTTCCCACGTCAGCTGAAAAAATCCAATGGTTTTATGAGCATAGTGGTGGGCCATCGGTTGATGGTGTAATTACGTTAACGCCAGATATTATTGAACAAATGTTAACTATTACCGGTCCCATTGCTATGCCCGAGTATGATGCTGTGGTGGATAGTGATAATTTTTATTTAATCACCCAAACCCAGGCGGAACGGAAATATGATGACACGCGTGAATCCAAAAAATTCATCGCTGACTTAACTCCGCGCTTACTGGATAAATTATTTACAGTTGATGCCACCACGGTTTTACCGATGTTACAAGTAGTCTATAATGGTTTGCAACAAAAAGATATTCTCGTGTATTTTAACGATCAATTCATTGAGCAAGAATTTCAAGCCCGCGGTTGGACAGGGGAGGTAAAATCCACTCCCGGTGATTATTTGGAAGTGGTTGATACCAATATCGGTGGTGGGAAGACAGATAAGGTTGTACAAACTTCCATTCAGCATCATGCCAGTATTGATGCGGCCGGAAATGTGATTGATACCGTTACGTTAACGCGTGAGCATACCGGGCAGCCAGATGATCTTTTCGCTAATGTAAAAAACGTTGATTATGTGAGAATTTATGTACCACAAGGGAGTGAGTTATTAAGTGCCGAAGGCTTTACTCAACCAGATCCAAATATTGTTTTGCCGGTTGAGTCTGGTTATGAACAAGATGCAGATTTACAAGCCGTGAGTGGAACTATTTTGGTAGATAGCAAGACACAAACCAGAATTAATCAGGAGTTTGGTAAAACTGTATTTGGTAATTGGATTCAAACCGAACCGGGTAGCACTAGTATCGTCACGATCAGTTATCGTTTACCCTTCACAGTAACGCGTAGCCAATGGGCACCCGGACGCTACAGTTTGTTATTACAAAAACAACCTGGATCGTTTGATCCGATGGTGCACACCAGCTTGGATTATCCTGCCAATTGGACTTTGGCCTGGAGCTATCCGGCCACCACCTTAAAGTTGGATGAAGCGTTAACTAGTGATCGCTTTGTGGGCGCTGTCTTTGAATAACCATGTGGTGGAAACGGCTTAGAGCTTTGGCACAAACAGTAGTCGGTGGTGCCGCTATCATGGCCCTGGCTTCACTATTGTCTCGTCTAATCGGTTTAGTACGCGAAAATTTATTTGCGCAAATCCTTGGTGCCGGAGCGGTACTAGATATGTACAATGCCGCTTTTCAAGTACCAGATTTTATTTTTAATATAGTAGTATTAGGGGCATTATCGGCTAGTTTTATACCAATTTATATTGAAAGACGGACGCAAGGCAGTACCGCCGAAGCTAATCGATTAGCCAGTAGTGTGTTGAATATCATCACACTTGGTTTAATTGTTTGTACTGTTATCGGTCTGGTGTTATCTAATCCGATCGCGCATTGGTTAATGGCTAATCGGCCATTGGAACAGCAAGTTGGTACAGCCCAACTCATGCGGATTATGTTATTGAGCGTGATTTGTTTTGGCATCAGTAACGTGTTTTCTGGAATTCTCCAAGCCAAACGGCAATTTATCGCTTTTGCTCTGGCTCCAATTTTATATAATGTTGGCATTATTATTGGGATTATCTGGCTGTATCCAAAATTTGGTGTCGTTGGGCTAGCCTATGGTGTAATTCTTGGAGCTTTACTGCATCTGACAATTCAAGGTGTGGCGGTGTTTAGCACTGGTTTTCATTATCAACCGTGGGCGTCCTGGCGCACTCCGGGAGTAAAAAAATTATTACGCTTAATGCCACCGCGCGCCTTGGCTTTGGGTATTACTCAAGTTAATGCCATTATCATTACAGCTTATGCCCTGCGTTTATCGGTTGGAAATTTAACCATCTGGAAGTGGGCGGACAATTTACAGAATGTACCGATCAATATGTTTGGCGTATCTCTAGCCATTTCAGCGTTTCCAATTTTTTCCCAAGCGTTTGCGGAACAAGATTTGCCAAAATTCAAACAAGTTTTTTCCAACAATTTTCGCAGATTACTATTTTTAATAATTCCCATTAGTGTAGTTATTTTGCTGTTACGCGCACAAATTGTTCGGTTGATTTTAGGCTTAGGGAGTGGAGCGTTTGATTGGACAGCGACCATTGCTACGGCGCAAGTGCTCGGAATATTTTCGATCGCCTTATTCGCGCAAGCCTCAATTCCACTCTTGGCGCGCTCTTTTTTTGCTCATCAAGATACAAAAACCACCGTAGTTATCAGTATTATTAGTGTGCTGACGAATTTATTATTGGCCAATAGTTTAAGTCAGTGGTACGGGTTATACGGTTTAGCCCTAGCCTTTTCTATTAGTAGTGTGTTGAATATGCTGTTATTATTAGGAGCTTTGCGTTTAAAATTCGGTGATCTGGAAGATAACGCTATTATTCAAGCGGTCTTACGAATCAGTTTGGCAACTATCAGCACTGGTTTTGTGATTCATGGTTTGAAATATTTAGTTGCCCCACTGGTAGATATGCAGACATATGTTGGTATATTAATACAAACCTTGGTCAGTATGGTTGGAGGCGCTATAATATATATGGGTTTAGCCTACATCTTTCAATTTCCTGAATTGAATATTGTCAAACAATCTTTAATTAAATTAAAACGGTTGTTATGATGCGACGCTGGTTAGTGGGATTATCAATCATTTATTGGGCAATAACTTTACCATGGTTTTCGACGGTGCCGTTTAATTGGGATGCGGCGCAATTTAATATCGCTTTACATCATTATGATGTTAATCTGCATCAACCACATCCGCCAGGTTATCCGTTATTTATTGTCTTAGGAAAATTGTTTGGTGTGGTACTACCAGATAATATAGCCCTAACTTTAGTGGCGGCTCTATTTGGTTGGGTGTCTGTTATTATGCTGTATTTATTGTGTTATCAATTATCGAAGAAAAACCTGACTGCCGGATTAATCAGTTTAGCCTGGATGGTTAATCCGTTATTTTGGTTGAATCGTGAGGTGGCTCTAACGTATACGGTCGATGCGGCGGCGAGTATCACTTTAGGGTATTTGGTTTTTCTCACCATGACTAAACGTGACAGACAGTATTTAATTTTTGGAGCATTAACACTAGGATTAGCCGGAGCCTTTCGACCCTCACTGTTGTTGTTATTATTACCATTATTTATCTATCAGGCGTCTTTTCACCGCCGGAACTGGAAATTATTGCTAATAACCAGTGGTATAATTATTGGACTGACACTACTATGGTTTATCCCCGTCGTTTGGTTAACGGGTGGCTTGAATAATTATCTAGAATTATCACGGAAGTTGTACGGTAGCGCCGCGGCCGATACCGCCTGGACCTGGAATCAAATTAAGTTTGTTGGCAGTACTTTATTGTTGAGTTTGAATCTTGTTTTGGTTGGTTTAGGTTGGGCGGTTTACAAGATCATTCGTGGCCAGCGCTCATGGATTTTATTTGGCTTAGCGTGGGTGTGTCCGGCTTGGCTCATTTATGGCTTGATTCATTTTGGACAAGTCGGTTACGCCTTAGTGTTATTACCACCAGCCTACTTACTATTAGTACCGTTAGTGCAGCGCCGCTTAAGTTTAGCCGGTGTGATAATTGTTTTAAATCTGAGTATTTTTTTACTGCTCAGCCCAGTGTATGCTCAGACTAATTTTTTTCCACACACGCGGGCTCAGGTCTATTTACAAAAACTGGCGCGTTACGCACCAGAGCTGTTTAAGTGGAACTACCTGGCCTTGCAAAATCAATCAACTTATTTGTTGGAAGTACAAAAACTGGCGCAACACTATCCGGCCGATCAAACTTTGGTTGTAACAACGCGCAATTTACAATACCCCTCTCCAGCCAATGGTTTATTACTACGCAATAAAGATGCTTTTCGTGAAATATCCTACATCTTACCCGATTATCAAGTAGTGGAAGTGTCACCGGGTCGGGATTATGCTCTGAAATCTTTCAATTATGTCATGAGTAGTTCAGATCATTCAAAATTAACCGTGGCCAATAACATTCGTTATGTCATTATAGTGACAGATGCTTTTCCGTCTGAAGATATCCCTCAATCTATTATCACTCAGCCCATCCCTGTACCACACACTGATCATTTTGTTCAGCTGGGCATAATGGATAAACCGTGGCAATTCGCTAACATTGCCTTTGCGCGGGAAGCTGATATACTCGGGCTGCATGACACCACTCGATAAAATCCGCAATTTTTGCATTATTGCTCATATTGATCATGGTAAATCAACCTTAGCTGATCGGCTGTTAGAATTAACTGGCACTGTCTCCAAACGGGAGATGAAAGATCAATTGTTGGATTCCATGGATATTGAGCGGGAACGAGGTATCACCATAAAACTGCAGCCGGTACGCATGGAATATCACGGTTACATACTAAATTTAATTGATACACCTGGCCACGTTGATTTTACTTATGAAGTATCGCGTTCATTAGCCTGTTGTGAGGGAGCCTTGTTAGTGGTCGATGCGAGCCAAGGGATCGAGGCACAAACTTTAGCTAATTTGTATTTAGCTATTGAGCAAGATTTGCAAATCATACCGGTCATTAATAAAATTGATTTACCAGCTGCCGATGTACCGAAAGTGCGGCAAGAAATAAAACACTTGCTCGGCTGTACCGATGATGAAATTATTTGTGTGTCAGCCAAAACCGGTGAGAATGTTTTATCAATTTTAGATGCGGTTATTAATAAAGTTGCATCGCCGACAGTGGTAGGCGAAACCACTCAAGCCTTAATTTTTGATTCCACCTTTGATGATTATCGTGGAGTAATTGCTTATGTTCGGTTAATGCAAGGCAGTATTGATAGACATAGTAAATTGTTATTTATGATTAACAAAGTCACCTCTGAAGCCATTGAGGTGGGGTATTTTAAACCAAAATATTTAGCTCAACCCAGTTTAGGCGCCGGTGAAATTGGCTATGTGGTGACGGGCTTAAAATCTGTCGAGGAGTGTAAAGTAGGAGATACTATTACGCTAGCGAAAGATCCAGCTGCAGTGCCATTACCGGGTTATCGGCAAGCCAAGCCGATGGTGTTTGCTAGTATTTTTTGCAAAGAGGGTGATGATTTTCCTAAATTGCGTGAAGCCTTGGGTAAATTAAAATTAAATGATGCGGCTTTAACTTTTGAACCGGAAAATTCGAAAGCTTTAGGATATGGTTTTCGGTGTGGGTTTTTGGGTTTACTGCATCTTGATGTGGTGCAAGAGCGCTTACACCGTGAATATAATTTGGATTTAATTGTGACGGTTCCGGCAGTGGCGTATCGCGTGACTCTGACCAATGGTACCGTTACTACTATTTCATCGCCGCTTGATTTACCTGATCCGACACAAATGAAATTAGTGGAAGAACCGGTCATGCAAGTTGATGTGGTGACACCAACCGCCTATATTGGCGGCATCATGGCTTTACTGCAAGATCGACGGGGGCAACCATCCAATAGTGATTTGGAATATCTCGATCCGGAACGGGTAGTGATTCATTATAAGGTGCCACTGTCTGGTATCATTGTTGATTTTTATGATCGTTTAAAAAATGTGTCGTCTGGTTATGCCTCACTCAATTATGAGGTCGTGGGTTATACTACCTGCGAGGTTAGACGGATGGATATTCAAGTAGCCGGTGAACCCATTGAAGCCTTATCTTCGATTGTTTATAGTGATGATGCCCAGAGTATTGGACGAAAGATAGTAACATCATTAAAACAGGTTTTACCGCGCCAAATGTTTGAGGTTCGACTGCAAGCGACGATTGGTGGTAAGATAATAGCATCCGAGCGCATTCCAGCCATGCGCAAGGATGTCACGGCCAAACTGTATGGTGGTGATGTTAGCCGGAAACGAAAATTGCTGGAAAAACAAAAGAAAGGTAAGGCCAAAATGAAATCTATTGGCAAAGTAGATATTCCGAAAGAAGCATTTTTGGCAGTTTTAAAAAGATAATATTTGTATGTATAGATATTGGTTAATTTGTTTAGTTTGTATCAGTGTACCGGTTTTAGGACGGGCAGCAGCCGAGACCAGTCTGGCTGATTTTGCTTCAATTACCAATACAGCGGCCAGTCAATTTGCGGGAACAGCTGTGGCTAACGTTGGTGATCTCAATGCTGATGGTTATCAAGATATGATTGTGTCAGCACCATCGGCCGGAACAAATTCTGAAGGCGCGGTTTATATTATCTATGGGCAAGCCGCGCGGATTGATGAAATTGTTTTTCCTGATCAACCAACGATAACAGGCGAAACTGCCGGTGACAAACTTGGTGAACAACTGGGTGGGTTAGGAGATATCAATGGTGATGGGTTTGATGATTTTGCTGTCGTGTCAAATTATCATGACAGTAGTAATTCTAATCCTGGCACTATTTACATTGTGTATGGACAAATCAGTCATATCACAAATCAATCGGTTAAAAATTTCCCGCGCTTCTATGGAGAAAATTCTAAAGATGGAGCCGGGGCGGCTGTGCAAGGAGTTGGCGATATGGACGGCGACGGTTATGATGATTTTGCCATTGGTGCAACCTGGCGCAGTAGTCGATCCGGTGGAGTCTATCTCGTGTATGGTCAAGCCGCTAGTTTCTCAACCACTGAAGATTTAGGTGATTATACCTTATTGTCAGGTGACAGTTATGACTATACCGGTTCAGCCATTGCGGCCGGTGATGTTACGAATGATGGTGTCAGTGATATAATTGTGACCGCCCATCGCCATGATGGGTCAACTCGAGATGCTGGTTATGTTTATATTGTTCCCGGACAAACGACCCATTATACCAATCAAGCGCTAGATAATTTTAGTAATATTGCCGGACAAACCCGGAACGAAAAGATTGGTGATAGTTTAGCGGTGGGTGATGTGACCGGTGACGGTTATAATGACATTGTGATTGGTGCTCCAGCCAGTGATGCTGATGCCAGTAACGCGGGGCGGGTTTATATTATGTCTGGAGCGAGCAGTTTACCGGAGTCGCAGTCAATCAATTCTGGTATTATTTTAACAACTGCCTTCGCCGATGATGCTTTAGGTACGGCCGTGACTGTGCTAAAGGATTTAAATCATGATGGGATTGACGATCTTTTGTTGGGGGCACCGTCAAATTTAGACAACCAAGCCGGGCGGGCTTTCTTAGTGTTAGGTAGTACTTCGTTAACTAGTCATAATGTTACGGATGATTATCCATTTACTGGTGAAGCCGAGGCAGATCTAGCGGCCGCCAAAGTGGCAGCAGTTGATTTTAATGGAGATGGCGCTTCTGAGATTGTAGTTGCTGCCAGTCAGTATAATAGCGGCAATGGTAAAGTTTATATTGGTTATTGGCCGATTTATACCTGTGAGAATTCTGTCACTTTGGGCGGTATTTTAGCTAATTATCCCACCACCGATTATAAATTGCGTAAGTATGCACGCAATCGACGCTATCGCATTGTGGTTGAAAAAGTTGGCCAACAAGCTTGGGTGGTTAATTGTGCGACAAATACCATTGTCCAAACTTTAACTTTTAATGATCGTGCCCAACGCAAGATATTAGCGCGGGTGTTTGCGGCACGCCATGAATATCTTTTTATCGCTGTCACTAGAACACCTAGTAAAAGAAAGATAAAAGTGTTTTTATATAAACAACAAACCAAGTCTCTGTTAGAGACACAAACTTTTACTAAAAGATGGCGACCGCGTGGGTTTAGAATTAAACTAGGCAAGAAAAATCGTGTTACATTACAAGCTGGTCAAGAAGCCAAACATAAGCTACATTATTTAGTGACACGTAATTTGCAATTAGACCAATTAAACTAATGAAGCACAGTGTAAAATCCCGCGCCGCTGCTTTTTTCCATAATCCTAATTACACCTTAGTGGGATTAATCTTCATTGTGTTGATTTTTGGTTTAATTATGTTGTCGTCGGCCAGTGCGCCAGACGGTTTTGGTAGCCATGGTGATCCATATTATTTTGTAAAACGACAATTACTCTATGGTGTGTTGCTTGGGTTACCGGCGTTGTGGGCTTTTTCACGCTTGGATTATCACATTTGGAAAAAATTGGCCTTTCCATTAATTCTTTTGAATATTGTACTGTTGTTAGCGGTTCTAATTCCGGGTGTGGGTGTTGAATTATTAGGAGCACGGCGCTGGATTGATTTAGGCGGCATTTTATTTCAACCGTCAGAAGTTATTAAGTTAACTTTTTTATTGTACTTAGGTGTTTGGCTAGAAGCAAGAGAAAAAAGCCAAGCGATTCATGATTTTAGCACTGGTTTCATGCCATTTATGGTCATGGTTAGTTTTATGGTATTAATCATTGCCGGCCTGCAAAAAGATCTGGGCACGATGGTAGTCATTGCGGTGATTGCGATTGTGTCATATTACGTGGCCGGGGCGCCCTGGAAACACTTGGGGATTATTTTTGCCGCGGCCGGTGCCACATTTTTTGTTATGGTTAAAGTACTGCCATTATTTATGTCTTCTTTTGTTTATCGCGCCGAACGTTTGTCGGTCTTTCTGCATCCAGATTTAGATCCATTGGGCATTGGTTTTCATATCAATCAGGCCTTATTGGCGATTGGATCAGGTGGAATGTTTGGTTTAGGTTTAGGCCATTCCCGGCAAAAGTTTAATTATTTACCTGAAGTAGCAACTGATTCTATTTTTGCGGTCGTGGCTGAAGAAATGGGTTTTATTATTACAGTCAGTGTGGTGGCTTTGTTTATGGCGATTATGTGGCAGGGCGTGCAGGTGGCCAAACATGCTCCGGACAGTTTTGGAAAAATTGTGGCCACCGGTGTGGTGACTTGGATTTCATTTCAAGCGGTGGTTAACATGATGGCCATGTTGTCTTTATTACCATTAACCGGCATCCCTTTACCATTAATCAGTTATGGCAGTACATCTATGGCCACAATTCTAGCCGCGGTAGGCATTCTAATAAATATTTCCAGACAAACATCTTTACAACGTTAATATGCGCATAATGTTTAGTGGTGGTGGTACCGCCGGATCAGTCACACCGTTACTCGCTGTCGCTGAGCAGTTGCGAAAGCATGAGTTATTTTTTGTCGGCACGTATCAAGGAGTAGAAAGACAATTAGTGACCGACCTGGTTTATCTGCCGTTATTATCTGGAAAATTACGGCGGTATTTTTCTATACGAAATATTATTGATCCGTTTATTATTATATTGGCGTTCTGGCAAAGTTGGTATTACATCATGAGATATAATCCAACTGTCGTTGTTTCGGCCGGTGGGTTTGTGTCTGTACCATTAGTGTGGGCGGCTTGGTGGTGCAATGTTCCAGTGGTGGTGCACCAGCAAGATGTGCGGTTAAGTTTATCTACTAAACTGATGAAACCATTTGCTACAGTATTAACCAAAGCCTTTGCTGAAACACCTTTATCTGTCGAGCCGATTGGTAATCCGGTGCGAGATTTATCTGTTACCACTAATGAAATTAAATTAGATAGTAGTGTACCAACAGTGTTGATTATGGGTGGGGGAACAGGGGCACAGTTTATTAATGATTTAGTGTCTACAGAACTATGTAACCAGGTTAACGTGATTCATATTACCGGTGAAGGTAAAATGATACATACCATTAATCATGCACGTTATCACCCATATACTTTACTAACCAACGAGTTTAATGAGGCCATACATAAAGCTGATTTAGTGGTGTGTCGTGCCGGGTTGGGGACACTCTCTGAATTAGCGGAGTTGGGTAAACCAACTATGATTATCCCAATACCTAATTCACATCAAGAAGATAATGCTAAAATATTTACCAAACATAATGCAGCGGTGGTGTTGGAGCAAACCACACTGACACCGGAAAGGTTTACTCAGGAAATTACCAATCTACTACATGATCAAACTAAACTTGATCAGTTAGGAAAAAATATTATTGCTGTGCTACCAAACGGAGCGAAGCAACGGTTGGTTCAGTTGATTTCTAGATATGGATAACCAACTCACCGTTAATTATCAACTCGAGCGCATGCAAGCCGCTGTCGAACGGTTTGGGCATCCGGAGCGTAAATATAAAGTGATTCATGTCGGTGGGACATCAGGCAAAGGTTCCACCTGTGCCATGATTGCGAGTATTTTACAAGCAGCGGGCTATAATGTGGGATTGTTTACTTCACCGGCCTTGGTGACGGAGACAGAACGCATCACGGTAAATGGTAAACCGATTCGTAAACTAGTACCGCCAGTCGATGTTAATTTAACTGAGTTTGAACAATATACCTTAGCAGCGTTGTCATATTTTGCCGATCGTCAGGTGGATTACGCTGTGATCGAAGTTGGGATCGGTGGAAAATTCGATGCCACCAATATAGTACAACCCACTGTGGCCATAGTGACTGATATTGGTTTGGATCACATGGACATATTAGGTAAGACAAAACAAATCATTGCTCGTGATAAACAAGACATTATTAAACCTGGGTGTATTGGCCTAACTGGTTCAACGTTTATTAAACGTGGCACCTACATTGATTTATCAAAATTCAAACTTAAACAAGCTGATTTAACCGGTAGTGTGTTTGATTATAAACATTTAAAGGATGTGCAGCTTAATTGGGTTGGTCACTATCAAATTCGCAATGCCATTTTAGCCATTGAAGCCGTGCAACGTTTGGGTATCGGTAGTGCCGCCATTCGTTATGGTCTAAAAACCGTGCAGTCACGTGGGCGGTTTGAAGTAGTTAATCGTAAACCATTAATTATTTTAGACGGTGCACATAATCCACAAAAAATGTCGGCGTTTACGCACTCATTAAAACAACTAGTACCATTAAAAGATAAAACCGTTATTTGTTTATGTAGTATTAAATCAACCAAAGATCTAATCAATACATTAAAACCATTATTATCATTAGTTGATGAAATAATTCTCACTACTTTTCCCAATAGTTATTCTTTAACGCAATTAGAAAAAGCCGTAAAAAAATTGGATAAAACTATTAAGATCAAAAAATTAACCGATTCAACCGCTGCGTTTAAATACTTCAAGAAAAAATTAACCAAACAGGATGTTGGTATCGTTACTGGTTCACTCTATTTGATTGGCAAAATACTGCCACTACTATAGAATAGAGGAGGACTATGAAAATCAATCAAGCGAAAAAAATCTATTATATTGGCATCGGTGGAGCCGGCGTATCTGGTTTGGCGCGCATCACCCATCAACTCGGTAAATCCGTGTCTGGTTCCGATGGTGCCGGCGGTGCCGTGATAGATGGTTTAAAGGCCGAAGGAATTACAGTGCTTATTCCTCAATCAGCTGATCATGTGCCGTTAGATGCAGACTTATACATTTATTCTGATGCAGTGCCAACCACTAATCCAGAACGAGCTATAATCATTGAAAAGAAATTGGAACATAAAACTCAAACTTATTTTGCAGCCGTGGGAGATTTAATGTCAGCCTATAATCATCGTGTGACTGTGTCTGGCACACACGGTAAAACCACCACAACGGCTTTACTGACACTAGTTTTAACGGCCGCGGGTTACGATCCCACTGCGATTGTGGGTAGTACAATAAAATCTTTAGGGAGCAATGTGCGCGTGGGTAAAGATCATGGCACGATTGTGGTGGAAGCGTGTGAATATCGGGCGCACATGTTGGAGTTAAGTCCGAATGCCATCATCATTACAAATATTGAAGAAGATCATTTGGATTATTATCGCGATCTCGATCATATTCAAGCCACCTTTCAAAGTTATCTGGATAAACTACCTAGTGACGGTGTGTATGTGCGTAACGCCGATGATTCTGAAAGTAAAGAGTTAGGTTTCGATGGCACAGTAGTATCATTTGGTATCAAAGAGTCAGCCGATTATATGGCTAAAGATATTACCAAATCTGGTCACCAACAAACCTTTTCGGTTGATGGAGCACATTATACCATTCACGTGCCGGGGGATTTTAATATCTACAATGCTCTAGCTGTCATTGCTTATGCTCGACATTTGGGGATTGATGCTAAAACCATTCAAGCTGGGTTAGATCAATTCACCGGTACCTGGCGGCGGTTTGAATTAGTTGGGCAATATCGGGGAGCCGATGTCATTTCAGATTATGCTCATCATCCTACGGCACTGACTAGTACGTTAAAAGCCACTAAAGAGTGGTATCCAAATCGACGCATCGTAATTGTGTTTCAACCCCATCAACATAATCGTACAAAAAGATTATTTAAAGGTTTTGCTGAAGCGTTTGATCTAGCTGATTTGATTATCATGCAAGAAATTTACGATGTGGCCGGGCGTGAAGCCAGTTCTGATCAAGCTGTATCCTCACATGATTTAGTCACCGCCATTGAACAACGCGGCAAAATGGTTTTATATTCGAAAGATAATTTGGCTACGGAACATTTGTTGGCCGAGCATGTTGAAGCGAAAGATGTTGTGTTGATCGTGGGGGCAGGGGATGTTTATGAAGTGGCCGATACCTTATGCAAGACAACGTCAGCTTAGCCGCTTTTACCACTTTAAAAATTGGTGGTTCGGCCAAGTTTTTTGTGCGGGTAAAAAATACGGCTGAATTATTATCAGCCTTAAAGGAAGCCGAAACTAAACAGTGGCCGGTGTTTGTGTTAGGTGGGGGAAGTAATGTATTAGTGCATGATCATGGTTTTGCCGGGTTAGTGATTAAAGTAGATATTGGTGGAATTTCTGTCAATGATAATTATGTTAAAGCCGGAGCCGGATTACCACTTAGTGCGGTGATTCGTACCGCCGTTGGTCAGGGTTTAGCCGGTTTGGAATTTGCCACAGGTGTGCCCGCCTCAGTCGGTGGAGCCGTGTGGGCGAATCTTGGTTGTCGCGGCTCAGATATTTCTCAAGTATTAAAAACCTGTACGGTCACAGATTATGAAGGGAGAATAGCTACTTACACTAAAGCTGACTGTGCTTTTCAATATCGCGATAGTATTTTTAAACATCAACCCTTAGTGGTGCTCGATGCTACTTTCCAGTTACAACCGGGTGACCCGATGGCGTTACGTAAAACCATGATTGGTTTAGCTAATCAGAAAAAGCTGGAGCAAAATGTGGGCGAGGATACGGCTGGCTGTACTTTCCGCAATCCACCTGGCGATAAAACCGCCGCTCAGTTAATTGATGAGTTGGGTTTAAAAGGTTACAAAATCGGCGATGCCATGGTATCTAACACCCACGCCAATTTTATATTAAATGTTGGTCATGCCACCGCTGATCAAGTGGTGCAGCTGATTTCATATATTAAACAACAAGTCCGCGATAAAACCGGCGTGCAGTTAATGGAGGAGATTGAATATATTGGGTTCTAGTGTTATACTACCCCCACTATGAATATCCAACTATCCGGCAAAAACATTGAGCTGACCGAGGCTCTCAAGCAATATGTCGATACCAAAATCGGTGGTTTAGCGAAATTTAATGAGTCTATCACTGAAATTCGCGTCACCCTTGAGGATGTGCGCGAGCAACATAAGGAAGAGTTTAAAGCCACGGCTCAATTTCATGTTGGGCATGAGGTGCTTTTTACTGAGGAAGTCGCGGCTACGATGTATGCGGCGATTGATATTGTGAAGGATGAAATGGAACGACAATTACGTGACTTAAAAAATAAATTAGAAACAAAACATCGTCGAGCTAATGCTGAAAGTCGCGACCGCAAGTCGGCGGTGTAACGGAGTATGAATTTTCTCGATAAATGGTTTGGCGACGAAAGTAAAAAAATCGTCAAAGGCATTCAGCCCATCATTGATCAAGTCGATCAGTTGGAGGCGGCTTATCAAGCCATGTCTGATGCTGAGTTGCAAAGTCAAACTGGAAAACTTAAAGAGCGTTTAACCAAAGGTGAAACATTAGATAATATTTTGCCTGATGCTTTTGCAGTTGTGCGTGAAGCCGCCAAACGGGTGTTGGGGCAACGTCATTATACGGTGCAGTTAATTGGGGCAGTGGTGTTGCATCGCGGTATGATTGCCGAAATGAAAACCGGTGAAGGTAAAACTTTAACGGCTACAGCGGCAGTGTATTTGAATGCCTTATCTGGCCAAGGCGTGCACGTGGTTACAGTGAATGATTATTTAGCCAAACGAGATGCCGATTGGATGGGGCAACTGTATCACTGGTTAGGTTTATCGGTCAGTTGCATTCAACACCAAATGGTGTCATTTAAATTTGATCCAACTACTGAAGAAAATGAAGTAGATAAAACTGCGTCTTTTAAAGTAGACATGTCGAATTTAAAACCAGTCTCACGCCGTGAGGCTTATCAAGTGGATATTGTTTATGGTACCAACAATGAGTTTGGCTTTGATTATCTGCGGGACAACATGGTGACAAGTAACGAGCGCAAAACGCAACGTGGTTTAGCTTATGCTATCGTCGATGAAGTGGATAGTATTTTAATTGATGAAGCCCGCACACCATTGATTATTTCCGGTGAAGCCGAAGCCGCGACCGATCAATATTTCCGGTTTGCGCAATTAGTCGAAAAATTAGTGGAAAATGAAGATTATAATGTCGATGAAAAAATGCGTGTCACTACACTGACCGCTGGTGGCATTGCTAAGATGGAAGATTGGTTAGGAGTTGGGAATATTTATGAAAGTGGTGGTGTGACGACAGTGCATCATATTGAACAAGCCTTAAAAGCCTTTGCTTTATTTAAGCGCGATCGTGATTATGTAGTAAAAGAGAATGAAGTGATTATTGTCGATGAATTCACCGGCCGTTTAATGCCCGGCCGACGCTACAGTGAAGGTTTACATCAAGCCATAGAAGCCAAAGAACGCATTGAAATCAAACGTGAATCGCGTACATTGGCCACCATTACTTTCCAGAATTTATTTCGGTTGTATACTAAATTATCTGGTATGACCGGTACCGCTGAAACTGAGAAAGAAGAATTCTATAAAATTTATAAACTCGATGTGGTGGTGATTCCCACCAACATGCCACTAGTGCGGAAAGATTCACCCGATGCCATTTTTCGTAATGAGAAAGGAAAGATGGCTGCCGTGGTGGAAAAAGTGCGCCAATATCATGAGGCTGGTAATCCAGTATTAATTGGTACTATCTCGATTGAAAAAAATGAATTACTGTCTAAACTACTTTTTAATGCCGGTGTACCACACCAAGTCTTAAATGCGAAACAGCATGAACGTGAAGCTGAGATTATTGCTCAAGCCGGTAAGAAGGGGGCAGTGACCTTGGCTACCAACATGGCTGGCCGCGGTGTGGATATTATTTTAGGTGGTAATCCGCAAGATGCCGCCGAAGCGGAAGCGGTGCGCGCGGTCGGTGGGTTAGTGGTAGTCGGTACGGAACGGCATGAAGCGCGTCGGATTGACAATCAATTGCGTGGTCGGTCTGGCCGGCAAGGGGATCCGGGTATTTCCCAGTTTTTTGTCTCCATGGAAGATGACCTAATGAGAATTTTTGCCACCGATCGAGTGAAAGGTTTGATGAATAGTTTAAACTGGCCGGAGGATATGCCGATTGAAAATCGCATTGTATCGCGCTCGATTGAAACGGCTCAGAAAAAAGTGGAAGGACACAACTTTGATATCCGCGAACATTTGGTGAAATATGATGATGTCATGAATCGGCATCGTGAGGTAATTTATCGCAAGCGCAATGAAATCTTAGCGGTGCAACCGAATGAAGTGAATAAGTTAATCATGGAGTTAGTTGAAAACGAAATTGAGTATGTCGTGTCTTTTCATACCAATCAGGAAAAAGATAAACAGTGGGATATTCAGGAAATATATGAAACCGTCAATTCTATTTTTCCAGTAGCCGCTGAACAACGAAAAAAGTTAGAAGACATTAAAGCCCAAGGTGGTGATAAGTTACACGATGTTGAAGCCAGAACCCATATTGTGGAATATCTCATGAATTTAGCCCGTGAGCGTTATGCTAAAATGATTGAAGATGTCGCCGATACTAACTTAGTATATCAAATCGAACGAGGCTTCTATTTGCGCGCCATTGATACTTTATGGATTGAGCATCTCGATCAAATGTCCTATTTGCGTGAAGGAATTGGCTTGCGTGGTTATGGCCAAAAAGATCCGTTGGTAGAATATAAAAATGAGGCTTACGGCATGTTCACTGAATTGATTGCTAACATTCAAAAACAAGTGGTGTATAGTATCTACAAAATGGCCGATGTGAAAAAACTAGCTCCCGAGCCCGCCCAAAAACAACCCCAAAAACTCATGGGTGGTGACGAAAATGTCGAACCCGCCAAAGTTGGCCGCAATGATCCTTGCCCGTGTGGCAGTGGGAAGAAGTATAAGAAGTGCCACGGTCAATAGTTTTTTTGCTATACTACTCAACATGGCGTATGTGATCCCAATTGTACTTGGCGCAGTAGGGATGTTTATTCTCTATAAAGGTTCAACTCTGTTCTTGGATCATAGTTCCGCGTTAGCGCGTTACTGGCGAGTCCCATTGATTATTATTGGTTTAACCATTGTAGCCCTGGGAACGTCCTTACCAGAATTAGTCGTTGGTATTATTGCGGGCCTCGAGCAGAAAAACGATATTGTACTTGGTAATGTTTTGGGTAGTAACGTGGCGAATATTGGGATCGTGCTGGGGCTAAGCATACTGATTTATCCCATCAATCTAGGTTTAGCTAAAAAGTCACGGTTAGAATTATTTGGTTTGCTCTGTTCCATAGGGTTGCTTTATCTTATGGTGATTGATGGCTATTTGAGTCGCGTTGATGGGGTGATATTGGTGGCATGTGGAGTAGGGTTTACTTGGATAGCCGTACGTTACCACAGCCAAAATAATGGCATTGAACGAGACGATATAGCAACCAACATAGCCATTCGGCAGCGGAAAGATTTAGTAGTATCAGTAGCAGCATTGCTGGCCGGCTTAGCCTTGTTATTTGTTGGTGCACGGATGGTTGTGACCAATGCCATTGTGTTGGCACGATTATTTCAGTTGAGCGAATTATTTATTGGCATTACCATTGTGGCAGTTGGTACATCGTTACCAGAAATTGTCACCGGCATTACTGCTTCACTACGAAAGTCAAATGATTTAGTGATTGGCAATGTGGTCGGTAGTAATATTCTCAATATTTTGATTGTCTTAGGTGTTACTATCTGTATAGCGCCGATTACGGTTGCTGCTAGCTTCTGGAAGTTTGACTTGCCATTGGTTTTACTACTAACACTTTTACTAGCTGGATTAATGTATAGGGGACAACGTCTGAGCAAAGGGTTTGGGGTAATGTTTTTGAGTGCCTACGGGCTCTATGTTCTAATTGCGTTTTTGGTGGAGCAAGGTATACTAAATTCCTTCCCATTAAGATAGCACTTCAAACGTTGCCATGGCCAATAGGTTACAAAGGGAGGGCCTTGTTAATTAAAGTAAGGGTTTGTTATACTACTAAAATAGGATTATTAAATAATATTTTATGGTTCCATTGAAAGTGTTTATTATCAGCATCATCTCTACCAGTTTGGTCATTGGCAGTACCTTATTGCCCAATGTTGTCTCAGCCGATGGTAACGCCTGCAGTGGCGTAGTCATTGATAATAATACGGGCGACTGGGCAGATGTTGAGTCACTGACTACCGATGGATCAGATCTCACTGGAATTAGTTACTATTATAGTGACACTGGTTGGTCTACTACGGAATCTAGTGGAGATCGTTATACTACCAACATCGACCTGATGAGTGATTTAGAAAATATAAAAGTCTGTAATACGGCCACACAATTGCAACTCTATATTGACTCTTTCCACCCCTTATTATCGGTATATGATCTAGTGGAAGAAAAATACTATGAATTCGGTGACCAAGATGGCCCAGGTGACAATGTTGGTTTACCCGCTGACCTGGATATGTGGTTAGTGTTTAAGATGCAGAAAGGTGATTCTGGTTCCATTCTGTACTATGCGGTTTACCTCCACGCCTTGCGTGATAGTATCGGCATGGAAAATGGTCCTGAGGTCACGGCTATTTATGAAGAATCCACAACTGAAGATTTTGCTACAGCCGCATTTAATCCAGATGAAGATAGTTTGTTAGTTGTCATTGATCCAGAAATCGGTGACACCTCTAAGGGTGGGGAGTCGGGCAAAAACGTGGATAGCGCTGGTGGTTTTGAAACGGATTTGAATTTAACCAATGCCGATGGTACTGGATTATTGAATCTGAAAAATATTGATTATGGTGATATGCTGAATTTTGCTGTGCAAACCTATGCTGGAGGTGATTTTACTACTAGTGCATTAATGGCGGCCGATGCTGCTCAAGATTCAACTGACCAGTTGAGTTATAAAATCAAAAAGGTTGGTGTACAAAATGTGGCTGTACCGAAAGCTAATCGTACAGACAGTAGTGCGCGGGTTACTTGGGATACACTTACCGATGTGCAGAAATACACGATACAACTTCGGTCAACTTCTGGAAAAGTGCTCGATACGATCAAAACGACTGCTGCTAAGCATACCTTGTCTGAACTACTATCCAATCATCATTACCAAGTCAGGGTGCGTGCGAAAATTGGCGGCGTCTTAACACCTTGGTCAGATTCGGTTAGTTTTAAAACCGATCAATAAATGCGCTCAGTTTGGCGCCACCGGTAAAGGCACAGTCAATAAGATAATAAATTTTCCATTAAGATAACACTTCAAGAAGTGTCATGGGCAGTAAAATGTTAATCAGGCTTGCGCGATTTATGCGCGGATCTTGCGCGATTAGATTTTTTGTAGTATTATTACAATGCCGTATGTTTCATCCAAAATATCAATTGACTGATAAAATTGTTCACCTGTTAACTGCTATTTCCGAAGGTAAAGCAGTAATTGAACGTGCGCGAATTTTGCCGCAACAAGAACTAAAGCTCCGTCGGCAAGCTTTAATTAGAATGACTCATAGTTCAACGGCTATAGAGGGCAACATTTTAAATGTTCGAGAAGTTGAAGCATTGGCGAACAAACAAAAGATTACTGCCCCGGTGCGAGATATTTATGAAGTAGAAAATTATCTCAAAGCACTCAAATATATTGACCAAGTTGTTAAAGAAAAAAAGGTCATAACTAAACAGGTTATTTTAAAGATTCATCGTTTAGTGACAACCAATACATTGCCAGTTGGATCATCTGGTAAATATAGAAAACACATGGTGTATGTTGTACGTAGATATGCTGACGGTAGACAGGAGATCATGTACACAGCTGCCGCGGTAAATGCTGTACCAAAGTTAATGGATAATTTAATCGAATGGATGCAGTATAGTATCAAAGAGCAAATTAATCCGGTTATCGTAGCAGGCATTGTCCATCAAGAAATTGCTGCGATTCATCCTTTTGCCGATGGCAATGGTCGAACGGCTCGCGCCCTAGCCACTTTAGTGCTCTATCAGCGTGGTTATGATTTCCGTCACTTATTTGCGTTGGAAGATTATTATAACAATGATCGGCCAGCTTATTATGCCGCCATTAATATTGGCAAGGATTATGATACTCGTCGCCAAGATTTTACCCCTTGGTTGGAATATTTTATAAATGGCTTTAAAGAAGAAATCGATCTGGTGAGACGTAAAATATTCAGTTTGCCAGTCAAGCTGAAGGATTTAAATATCGACACGCAAATATTTTTGGATAAAGATCAAGTTACTATTTTAGATTTTCTTGGTTCGCTTGGTAGACTGACCATCAGTGATGTGGTGGATATTTTACATTGTCCAAAACGAACCGCTCAATTACATCTACAAAAGTTGAAGAAAATTAAAATGATTGCAGCGCACGGCAAAGGCAAAGCGACGTATTATCGTTTGAAGAAATAATTTATATATTAACAAGAATAATATGGAAAAATCACCCTTTAAAGTACAGCCCAAAAATATAGAAGGTATGAAACCTACCTTAAAGGAAGAATCAGAACAACCCATGACAGATGAGGAAATTAAAAGTGAAATTGCCTTTTGTGCGGCAAGAAAACGGGAGCAGCTTGATAACTTCGAAAAATATAGCGGTAAATATAAAGAGGGTGAAATGGTTCCAGAACTTGGCGAGTGGCTTAGTAGTGATACTTCAGTGTGGGATAATAAAATTAGTGCTTTGAAAGCCCACCTAATACAAGAATAGTTATAGAAACGTAGCACCTTAATTTTCACGTTTATATTCTGCTGTCAGTTTACTGTTCTTTGTAGCGTAATAATAAAGTGGGATCAGAAACAATAGTATCAGGCCGGCCAAGAGCCAGGTGAGTGAAATGGAATATTGTCGGGCTAAATAACCAAATAAAATTAAGCCAGCGCCGGCACATAATTTGCTTATTAAGGAATCAAACGATAATAACGTCGCGCGTTCATTTGCTGGAATGTGTTTATTTAAAAAACTTTTATGGAGTGGCGTTAGTAAACCACGGCCAATCTCATAAATGAAGAAGCCACTTAGCAATGTCGATACTACGGAGGTTGAGGCAATGATAATAATTGGTAAAGCTAATATCAAAGTTGTGATCACAAACAACCAGTGCTGAGACATCGTGAATTTGGTAAAGCGTTGTGCTAAATAAGCTCCCAACATTAGACTAAGAGAGACTCCGATCCAAACATAACTTAATAACCAAACTTGATGATTAGTCATTTCCATTACGCGGGGCGACCAATACATGTTCAATGGTTGAAATGCAAAATTAGCTACCCCGGTCGCCAGTAACAACCAAATGACCACCGGATTAAAGGCATGTCTAATACTTTTTACACCGGTTAGCCAGTGAAATTGGCGGCGTTTAGTGTGATTAATTGTTTCCATCATTCCCCAGTAGGTGAATAACAATACTAATAAACCAAAGATAGCTCCAAAACCAAATGGTAAACCTAATGAAATATTTCCCAACTGCGCACCAATTACACCACCCAGCAGTAAAGCTAAACCACTAGCGATACCACCATGTGAAAAAACTAAATCAGTTTTACTGGTATAACCCTGGTGTTGTATTTGATCAATTACCCAAGCATCGAGAGCACCAGATAAGCAGGCTACAGCAAAAGCAATCCAAAGTTCGGCGAACATAAACCAACCGATTGATGAAGAGAAATAATATATTCCAAAGCCGATGGGTAAACACGCAAAACTGAGGAGCACGGATATTTTGCGGCCAGCGTAATCGGCCAACGCACCAGTTGGAATTTCAAAAATTACACTACCCAACATAAAAACCGTGTTGACTAAATTGACCTGAAATAAATCTAAGCCGTTACGGAGTAGGTATAGTGAATAAATAGTGGCGGTTAGACCAACTAAGAAATCAAAAGAAAATACTAATACGTAATAGATTGCTCGGGTATCTTTAGTTAGCAAAGCCTGAAAAAAGGTGAGTCTTGTTGTTAACATTGTGTCGTATTATATCACAAAAACAAACTCCATATTGTGGTCTATCTGTGCAATTTCAGTTTGACAATCGTCTATGAATCGTCTATAATGCGTCTATAAATAAATAGATACATCAGACAATTATGTTTGAACCCAAGTACACTATTACCAATCAATTACTGGCTAATATTAAGAAAATTAGCCAGATAGTGGAAATTTTGAATAACCGGCGTTTTCCGCAAGTAGTTTTATTTGAACTGGAACGAATTGCACGTGAAGTGTCAGCTCATGCTTCAACTAGTATCGAGGGGAATCCCTTACCATTAACAGATGTGAAACAACTTCTCAAACAAGCTCCGGCGCATATTCGTGATACCCAACGAGAAGTGTTGAATTATAATCAGGCTTTAATGATGTTAAATGATCAACTAAAAACTGGCAGACATATACTTGATGAATCTTTAATATTAAAAATTCATCGTCAAGTAACAACAGGAGTCATGTTGGAATCATCCTCAGGAGTGATAAGAACTGCGCCAGTGTTTGTACGTGATCCAAGCATTGGTCAAACAGTTTATTGGCCACCAGATCAGCAGGATGTGCCAAATTTACTCGGAGATTTAATAGAGTTTATTGCTACTCAACAAGGCACGATTGATGCTTTAATCTTATCCGGAATTTTTCACAAACAATTTGTTTTAATTCATCCGTTTATTGATGGCAATGGTCGAACCGTGCGTTTGGCTACCAAAGTATTGTTAGCTGGATTAGGTTTAAATACTTTTCAATTATTTAGTTTTGAGCGTTATTATAATAATAATGTGACAAAGTATTTTTCTCTGGTGGGAGAGAGAGGTAGTTATTATGATTTGAAAGTTGATTTTACGGTGTGGCTAGAATATTTTACGGACGGAATCATTGATGAACTAATACGAGTGAAGACTGAGCTAGATAACACCAGCCAAGCCCCCGCTTCAGGTTTAAAAGAGTATCACCATATTATCATGAACTATATTCGAGCCCATGGCTCGATCAATGATGCGTTTTATGCCACATTGGTAAAACGCGCCAAATCAACTCGCGCCGCCGATTTGCGTTATCTCGTTGATCAAAAAATGATTACAGCACACGGTAAAGGCAAGGCAACGTATTACAAATTAAAACAGAACTGATAATTTAATGCTATGACTATAAAATACTGTCTACCCATAATTAAGAGCACTCAAGCAGAAGTGTTAGCAACTATTCAGGCTAATCTGTCTGACTATACCTACTTCGAAGTGTGGTTGGATTACATCACTGATTTGGATGATTCATTTGTTCCACAACTGATTAAACAATTGGGTAAAAAACTTATTCTGGTGTTGCGCAGACAAAAGCTCGCTCGAGTACGTTTGGATGCCGATCAACATTTAAGAATTATCCAACAAGTGCGTAACACACCGGCTTGGTTGGATTTAGATATTTCCGATCAAACTGACGAGTTAGAGCTTATCAAAAACCACCATTGGTCTGTTCAACAAATTGTGTCTTATCATAATTATCACAATACACCGCATCTGGAAAAATTATGGGAAATAATTGATGTCATGCACCGGTATGCACCCAAGATTTATAAAATCTCAACCCTGTGTTTACATAAAAAAAATGCCCTGACCTTACTGCAATTATTACTGGAACTAAAAGCTAAAAAGTTTCCGGTTATTGTTCTCGGTATGGGCGAATGGGGGACAGTGACCAGAATCTATGGATCACTGTGGGGCAATGAGATGATATTTGCCCCGTTAACTAAAGCCGAGCAATCCGCCCCCGGGCAATTAACCAAAGCTCAACTGCAAACCATGTTCACACAACTAAGTTGATCTTTCCCCTTTTTTCGATTACAATACAACCTATTACTATTTACTAACCCCTATGGATCAACCAACAAAACCAGTCTCACTACTTGCCAAAAACAATTATTTATTAATCCAGTATTTTACGGCGGTGATTATTCTGGCCATGTCGATTGGAGTATTTAGTTTAATTATGATGGCCGTGGTTAGTACCCGAGAAGATATTACCGCCAGTAATTATGACGCTGTCAGTGCGGTTTATAATGGATCACTCACACAAACTTCGCCTAGTTTAGCAGGGGTTGATTCGGCTGAACCTTTGTATGACAAGGAGCAACTTAATGCCGAAAAAGTGAAACGCTTTGTTGAGAATACTTCTCTCACTAGTACTTCCGGTCAAGTAGATATCACCGCGGATTATGTGAAAAAAGGTTTAACCTACCAACCCACTTACCGCACAAAATTTAGTGCTGATTATGTATTAAGTAATACCTTAGCTGAAACGGCGGCCGTGTCGTTTAGATTTCCTTTCCCCAGCGAAGCGAGTGATAATGAAATTAGTAATGCCACCTTATCGGTTGATGGTAAACCAGTCTCAAATGCCAAGACTACTATTAAACTGGAAAATAATACCGACACGTACGACTATTATTATCCCAGCGTCACGGAAAATCTTGGTTTAGAATGGAATGGTGAGATTCCGGCTAATGGTAATGTGACAGTTCATGTGACCTATAACACAGTTGGTTTAGCCGTGTTTACTTATGAAGGGATTGATAATCCCAAAGGGTCGCAGGATTTTCATTTTATCGGACGCATCAACGGTATTCGGTCTTACGATGTCGCCAAAGGTTTATCGGTTGATCAGAGAGAGTTTGGTGCGAACTATGTGCAACTCACTTGGGATAAGCCTGACCTTTATTCCAAACCAACTATTTCTATAGCGATCGGGGATAAGGTTAACCCATCACTGCAAGTATCGCGCGTTTATGTGGTGATGGCGCCGATCTTTGTAGTCTTTATTATCATCTTATTATTTTTAGTTTATCAGTTTGGTAGCAAACCATTATCGTTAATCGATTTGTTTTTACTATCAATTCTATATACTTTATTTTTCCCACTATTCCATTATTTATCGAGCTTTACGATTGATCCAACCATTGAAGTGTTTGCCAACATTACAAATGTCCCATATTTTTCGATGCCACTGTATGGCGCCTTTGTCAGTGCGTGGGTATTAATAAGTGCACTCATGTTGTATTTAGTTGGGCGCGTGGCTGGTGGTAAATTCTCCATAAAATTCCTCTTGCCCATGTTGGTATTGTTCATGGGTTTCTTCCCCTTAGTGGTTACCATTCCGGAATACTCAATTTTGTTAGCCTTAGTCGGAGTAGTGGCCTTAATGGTGATTGTGATTCAAAGTCGGTTAAAGTTATCAACTAATCAATAATTAAGCAGTCACTAAACAAAAATGTATGAGTAAATATTTGCGCAATAATCGGTCTGGTCTAAGTACCACCATGATGATCGTCTTAGGTTTTGGCGGAGCTGTGGCGTTGGTTTTCTTGGTTGGAGTGATCGTCTATTTTGTCAGCTAGTTGACGAAGGTCATTTTTTTTGCTATACTTTGTTTATAGTGATTTTGAGTTAGTTCAAAAATAAAAAACGGTAGTTAAAACACAAGCAAAATATGACAGAATTAAAGCCTGATTTTTGGAGGCACCGTAATAATGAACGCGGTTCTATTCCTGAACAAACTCGTAGTGGTACGATAGATGTGAATATTCCAGGGAGCGATCAACCGGTCAAGTTTGCCGTGGTAATGACAAAAGATGTCGGTACCGGTTCGATGTCTGTCGATATTACACCTACATACGGAGCAGTTGTCGAAAATGAGGCTTTGCAAGGTTTTAAAGATCTGAAATTTAGTGGTTCTTCACTAGCAGAAGTTATAGCTGAATTAACTAAGTCTCAATACACAGTGGTTGAGGGTAGTTTAAATATGAATTGATTATGAAGACACACTACATAATAGTGAGTTTATTTTGCCTTCTGATTGGAACAACTGTCGCCACCAATGTTCAGGCGGCCACATATTTGCGAGCACCGGAAGTACGGGTGTTTTCGAATAGTAATGGACAGTACAACCAAACTACTCATTTTTTTGCTTACGATCAAGCCTTTACGGGCGGCGGTACAATAGCGATCGCTGATCTAGGAACAGATGGCATACCAGAAATAATTACGGCGGCCGGTTTAGGAGGCGGGCCGCAAGTTAGAACCTTTCGATTAGATGGTTCATTTATTAATCAGTTCTACGCGTACGATACCAACATGCTAGCAGGGGTGAATGTAGCCGCTGGTGATGTGGATGGAGATGGTCGAACCGAAATTATCACTGGGCCAAAAGTTGGTGGTGGTCCACATATTCGCGTGTTCGATGGCAGTGGTCGGGTGGATCAAACAGTAGGCTTCTTCGCCTTCGATCAATCTTACAATGGCGGAGTCAATGTCGCCGTGGGAGATGTTGATGCCGACGGTAAAGCTGACATCGTAGTGGGCAGTGGAGAAAAAATGGCACCAACCGTGCGTGTTTTCTCAGCGACCGGTAAACAAAAAACATATGAGTTTCATCCGTTTGCCAATGACAACCAGGGTGGTGTCAGTGTCGCTGTTGGTAATGTCGATAACGATCCAGCCGCCGAAGTGATCACTACTATTCAACAAGATGGCGATGCTTGGGTTAAAATTTATAACTACGATGCCCAACAAACTATCGTTAACGAATTTAAAGTTTTCGGTGAAGGGTTTAGAGGTGGCGTGAATGTCGCGGCCAGTGACATTGATAATGATGGTAAAGTTGAAATAGTGGTAGGTGTACATGGTAAGGGCGGTCCACAAGTAAAAATGTATGAGGCCAATGGTAAAGATATCAATCCTGGTTTCTTTGCCTATGAAGAAGATTTTCACAGTGGCGTGAATATAGCAGTCTACCAAGATCGCATCGTCACCTTGCCTGGTAAACTAAAACCAGATGGTCGCACTGATGTGGCTAAATATGTGCGCGTAGATTTAAGTGAACAAAGAATGTATGCATACGAACAGGGTTATTTGGTGAATAGTTTTTTAATCTCGTCCGGTGTCCCGGGTATGGGCACACCGCCAGGGGAGTATCATATTCTAAGAAAAATCTATAGTAAGTTATATTCTGGTCCTGGTTTTTATCTACCAAATACCTTATATAATCTTGAGTTTAGACCTCATTATTATTTACACGGTGCCTACTGGCATAATAATTTTGGTCATCCTATGAGCCATGGTTGTGTGAACATTTCTTATACCAATGCCGAGTGGCTCTATGGTTGGATGAATGTGGGCGACCTTGCGGTTATTGAACAATAAGACTGAACCTGCTACACTAGCGCCATGCATAAATATGGTCTAGTAATAACACTTAGTTTGTGTTTTCCAGTGCTGACCTTGGCCTACGATAGTATGGCACCCGAGGTACGAGTATTTGATAAATCTTTTAATCAAACTACTAGTTTTAACGCCCTCAATGGTAGTTTTGATGGTGGTCTTGATGTAGCAGTGGGTGATGTGGATGGCGATGGAGTTGATGAAATTGTGGTTGGAGCCGGCCGGGACGGTGGCCCAATGGTGCAAGTGTTTGAAGGTGACGGTACGTTAGTATCACAGTGGTTTGCTTACGATCAGTCTTTACGCACTGGTGTAAAAGTTGCCACCGGTGATTTGAACCACGATGGTAAAGCGGAGATTATCACCGGAGTTGGTGCTGGCGGTGGGCCACAGGTGCGGGTGTTTGATGCTGCGGGCAAAAGTGTATTTGGCCCAGGTTTTTTTGCGTTTGCTTCTAATTTTCGCGGTGGCTGTGATGTTACCGTGGGTGATTATAACGGCGATGGCATTTCTGAAATAGCGGTCGCGGCCGGCCCAGGGGGTGCTGCGGATGTGCGCGTGTTTTCGCGTAAAGGTCGTTTTTTGGGGACTGAGTTTCATCCTTTTGCCAGTGACAATGTTGGTGGTGTCGCTATAACAACCGCCAATGTGGATGGTGGTAAAGATGATGAACTGGTCATGTCAATTTATTCAGCCGGTGAAGATTGGGTGAAAGTTTATAAAAATAACGGTGACATATTAGGGAACTGGAAAGCTTTTTCCGGATTATATAGTGGTACTAATGTAGCCGCGGGTGACATTGATCATGATGGTATGGCTGAAGTAGCGGTTACGCCTCGGCAAAGTGGTGGCCCACAAGTTATTTTTTTTGAAGGGTATGGAGCGAACACCAGTAAAAGTTTTTTTGCTTACCCAGCAGATTTTCGCGGTGGCTTAAACCTGGCACTGGGTGATGTGACTGGCGATGGTAAGATTGACGTCGTAACCGTCCCGGGCAAGAATCGCGCCCAAGGCCGAGCGGATTTAATTCGCTATATTGAAACTGATATATCCGAACAAAAAACGCGCGTCTACGAATATGGTGAATTAGTCCGAGAGTTTTATGTTTCCACCGGGATTGATAAATATCCCACACCGCTTGGTCAATTTGCTGTGCAAGAAAAAATATTCATGAAAGATTATACCTGGAATTATGGTACAAACAATCCTGATAACTATGATTTAAAGAACGTCAAATGGAACCTACGTTTTTCTGGACCATTTCACCTACACTATGCCTACTGGCATCACAACTTTGGTCACAAAATGAGTCATGGTTGTATTAACATTGATGCGACCAATGCCGAATGGTTGTATAATTGGGGTCAAGTGGGCGATGTTGTAATAAATGTTCCATAAGTTATGATTTGGTTTTTAACTTTATTATTTCCACTAATGGCTCAAGCTGTGTCTCTACCGCAGCCATCAGATGTGGTATTGTTGCATGATGGCCAATCCGATGAACAACAAACGCGATATAATTATGTTTTTACTTTAGCCAATGATGCTACGATTTACACTTGTCAGGGTAATCGGTGTAGTTTAACGCCATTTCGTGAGCAAGCCTCAGTTGATGCCACATTTTATCAATTGCCGGAAGGTTATCCGCGGGTGGCTAATCTGACCGATCAAACTATCCTACAAAGTTATCAACAAGCTGCCGTCGCTCAATATTCAGTGACAGGTTTAGCCACAGCGCTGGAAGCGGGTGATAAAAATCGCAGTTATCATACTATCAATATTAAAGCTGATGGGAGTTATACTAGTGATGCTGTTACGCAAGAACGGAATAAACCGATTGTACTGGATGACACTAATGCCGTAAAATACTGGCCGTGGGTGGTAGGAGGAGTGATTGGTGTGCTACTTATTTTATCAGCCGGTTATTATATCTATCGTAAACGCTTATGACAGTGCGTCGGAAACTTTGGTGCTTGTTTGGTGGTATTATGGCTTTGGCGGTGGTGGCCGCGGTAGTGGATTACCCGAATGGTCCGGATATCACCTGGCAAGGCAAAATGGTGCGTGAATTAAAAGTGCAGTTAGGTCTTGATTTACAAGGTGGTACGGCTTTAGTATATGAAGCCGATTTGTCTCGCGTCGCAGCCGGTGAAGAAGCCGATGCTTTAGCTGGTTTACGTGATGTGATTGAACGGCGCGTTAATGCTTTTGGTGTATCTGAGCCAGTGGTACAAAGTAGCCGGTCGGGCGAACACTGGCGGGTGTTGGTGGAATTACCCGGTATCACCGACATCAATGCCGCCATAAAACAAATTGGTGAAACGCCATCGTTACAATTTAAAACTGAGTCCACTGATCAAACGCTCAGCGCTGATCAAAAAAATTTCTTAGATGGCCTTAATGTCCAAACACAAACCCAAGCGCAAGGCACATTGGATAAAGCCAAAGCGGGGGAAGATTTTGCTACGTTAGCGCCTGATAATTATACGGCTTTAGGTTATGTCTCTCGTGTGCAAATTGATCCAGCCTTAGCCGATACTGCGTTTTCAGCAAACAGTGGGGCTGTGATACCGAATTTGATCGATAAAAGTGATGCCTATGTAATATTAAAAGTGGAAGATAAACAAACCGGTGTGCTAGATGTTTTAAATGGTATCAGTACAACAGCTCCGGAAGGTGCCGCCACCATCGAAGCTGTGAAAATAAGTACTATTGAATATAAAAAGTATCCCTTAGATATTAGTGTGTTTGGTCCACAGTATGATGATACTGAATTAACCGGTAAACAATTAAAAAAAGCGTCAGTCCAATTTGACCAAACCACATCAGTGCCACTGGTAGCTTTGCAGTTTAACGATGAAGGTTCAAAATTATTTGAAAAAATTACCGGAGATAATGTTGGTAAAACGATTGCGATTTATTTAGATGGTAGCGCTATCAGTACGCCAGTGGTGAACGAAGCGATTAGTGGTGGTCAAGCTACCATTGAAGGAAATTTCACATTAGATGAAGCTAAAACCTTAGCCCGCCGTTTAAATGAAGGGGCTCTACCAGTACCAATTACATTAGTTAATCAGCGCAACATTGGCCCTAGTTTGGGTATAGAGGCCTTAGAGCGTAGTGTTTTAGCTGGCCTATTAGCTATGATCTGTTTGGCAGTATTTATGGTTGGTTATTACCGGTATCCAGGTATACTGGCAATCTGTGCTTTGACGGTGTATGGTTTAGTGCTCTTAGCCATATTTAAACTTTGGCCGATTACTTTAACGCTTTCAGGTATTGCCGGGTTTATTTTGTCATTAGGTATGGCGGTTGATGCCAATATTTTAATCTTTGAAAGAATGAAAGAAGAATTAAAACGCGGTAAAGATAAACAAAGTGCCATTGACGATGGTTTTAAACGGGCTTGGTTATCAATTCGCGATTCTAATGTCTCATCATTAATTACTTGTGTGATTCTAATTTGGTTTGGTACCTCAGTGATTAAAGGTTTTGCTGTCACCTTAGCCATTGGTATTGTTTTGAGTATGTTTACCGCTATCACGGTGACGCGGACATTATTAAAAGTGTTATCTTCTAAAAAATAATATGGGTATTTTACGCTTACGTTTAGTCTGGTATACCATCTCTGGTTTGATGGTGGGTGGTAGTATCGTTTTAATTATTATCTTCGGCTTCAATTTGGGCATTGATTTCACCGGTGGTACTTTATTACAAGTTAAATACACCACACAACGTCCTAGTCCAGAAACGGTTTCAAGTCAGGTCGCCGCATTAAATTTGGGTGAGGTGCAAGTGGAACCGGTTAATGACGATAGTTATATTTTAAAAACTCAATTCATGAGTGATGATCAGCGGGTGGCCGTGTTGGCGGCTTTAGGCACAGGGGCGGTTGAAGACAGTTTTGAATCAATCGGTCCAACGATCGGCCAAGAATTAAGGCAAAAAGCCATTACGGCTATTATCCTGGTAGTGGTAGCCATTGTTATCTACATCGCCTGGGCTTTCCGCTCAGTGTCTAACGGTCCGGTGCCATCTTGGGCGTATGGTTTATCTACAGTCATTGCTTTGTTACATGATATTACGATCCCGCTGGGTGTGTTTGTGGTGTTAGGTAAATATTATGGTGTCGAAATAAACGTCATGTTTATCACGGCTTTATTGACCATCTTGGGTTTCTCCGTTCATGACACCATTGTAGTCTTTGATAGAATTCGGGAAAACTTACATCGGTCTGCTCGGAGTACTTTTGCTGAAATAATTGGACATAGTATTGAACAGACATTAATGCGGTCATTAAACACCTCAACGACAGTCATTATTGTATTGGCTGTCTTGTTACTTTTCGGGGGAGAGAGTATTCGCTATTTCATCTTAGCTTTAATAATTGGTGTTGGAGTTGGTACCTATTCTTCAATCTTTATCGCCAGCCCATCACTTTTAATCTGGCAAAGATTACTCAATAAAAAATAATATCAGGTCAGGCCATAGATTTGACAGATTGTAAAGAAAGTGATATACTCCGCTTATTATGGATATGGGAGTTTCTATTCTTGATCGCATTATTGCGAGCAAAGAGGATCAAGAAAAACAGGAGTTTGAACCTGGTGATGTTGTTCGTGTACTTTTAGCCAAATTAAATGATAAAGAAGCTGATGTGTTACAGCGGCGTTACGGATTAAATGGTGTACCAAAAGAAACCCTAGAAGCGATCGGAGTATCATATACCGTGACTCGGGAACGGATTCGTCAGATCGAAAACCTAGCTGTGAGTAAAATTAAATTACATCCAAGTTTACAAGTAGTTTTAAAACCGATTGAGCATGTTATTCTAACCACCTTGGAAGAGCACGGGGGTATCATGCAAGAGAGCCATTTATTAAGTGAGGTTTTATTGGAAAAAAGTACGGTCGAACTGGAGGCGGCTTTAGTGTTTATTTTGACTGAATTGCTCAGTGCACGGGTAATGTCAGTCGGTCCGGACAAAACTTTTATGAAAAGTTGGCGCATTAAGACCGCTGACATCAAGTTTATTACCGAGTCGCTCGATTTGTTAGTGCGCACTATTGGTACGGCCAATATCCCTCTCAATGTAGCTGGTATTATGAACCTAATTCCACCTGATGCAAGATTAACTGAAAAAACTATTATCGCTTTATTGGAAGTGAGTGATGCGATCGATCATAATCCATTTGATGAATACGGTTTACGGGCGTGGGGGAGCGTGGTACCAAAACGCATGAATGATAAAATCTATTTAATTTTGAAAAAAGTAAGTAAACCGATGCATTTTGTCGACATTGCTCAGCAAATTACCGAAGTTTTTAAAAAAGAAGCCCATCCACCCACGGTGCATAATGAATTAATTTTAAATAGCCAGTATGTGTTAGTGGGTCGTGGCATTTATGCTCTTAAGGAGTGGGGTTACGAAAAAGGCGCCGTAGCTGATATTGTGAAAAAAATCTTAACCGAGCGTGGTCCATTAACACGCGATCAACTTGTCACAGCCGTATTGGAACAACGGATTGTGAAAAAAAATACCATTCATTTAGCCCTCACTAATCGTCGATTATTTAGTAAATTACCAGACGGTCGTTATACTGTTGTGTATGCCCCCGCTGCTTGAATATATTTTAAAAGAGTACGGCAATAACCCGTTTCAAGCGTTATGGTTTTTGCTTGGTCATGGTGGGGCATTGATTTTTATACCGATCATGATAAAAATGGCCTTTACCGGTTGGTTGTTTTGGATTCAAGAAAAGTTTAAACACCATACCAAACATGTCATGTATCGCATTGAAGTGCCGCTGAACAATGAGCAGAGTATGAAGGCAGTAGAACAGATTTTTGTACAACTGCATGGTATTTATAACCAACCCGATTGGTACGAAACTTGGTGGTTGGGTTTTGTACAAGAGCAATACTCTTTCGAAATTGTCAGTGATGGTGGCTATATTACTTATTATGTACGTGCTCCAAAATATTATAAAGAAATGGTGCAGGCGGCATTTTATTCTCATTACCCCGATGCCATCATGTCTGAAGTCGAAGATTATACGAAAGATATCTCATTAGAAATGATTAATTCTCGTAAAGTGACCGGATGGGGATCAGAGATGCGTTTGGAAGGTGACGATGTTTTACCGATTAAACCTTATCCGGCGTTTGAACATAGTTTAGCGCAGAAGGCGGTTGATCCATTTGCCAACCTTTTGGAATTTATGAGTCGCTTGCAACCCGGTGAAAAATTGTGGTATCAAATTATGATTCAACCAGCCGATCTTGGTAAACTTAAAATCCGGGCACAAGAAACCATCATGAATCTAGTTGAGCCAGGCAAATCTGGCCATGCTGGCCCGGATATTATGGATCACGTTCAATCTACTGTCATATCAACACTGCAAATGACTAATCAGGCTCTGTTTGGCGGTGAATCAGCGGCGGCCGAAACACACGATGATACTCGTTTAGAAGAAAGACAGCGTATGACTAAACCAGAACAGGAATTTGTTGAGGAAGTTGATAAAAAAGCCTCGCGTTGGCCGTTTCATTCAAAAGTGCGCTTTATGTATTTTGCTCCACCGGCTATGGTTGATTCCAAAAAAGTTCGTCGTGGTATGTTAAGCGGTTTGCGTTTGTATCGTTATATTAATTCTTTTACTGAGGGTGAAATTACGCGGACTGATCAAAATTGTTTATCTTGGCGGTTTGTATTTCCAAAGTATCGGGTATTGAATCGTTATCGCCGGATGTATTGGGCATATAAGTCACGCGACATGGAACGAGGTGAACATGAAGGGTTTATTTTATCAACCGAAGAGATTACGGCTTTATTTCACTTTCCGTCAATTGATGTGCGAGCGCCGTATGTGGCTAAGGCGCAATCGCGTGGTGTGGAACCGCCGACGTTATTGCGCTATGATGAAGCTGAGGCTAGTGCTGCCATTCCGGTGCAGTTAGAAAAAGGCGGTGGTGTTACTGTTAAACCTGTCGTCATGGTTGAACCCGTCATGGAAACACCAACAACTCAAACATCTCCCGCAACTCCAGCAATTAAAGTCGAACCAGAAGCGCCATCTAATTTACCATTTGTATAAATATGTCCAGCGAAATTGCCGTCTTTGCCGAAACTAACTTCCGTAACCAACGGCGTAAATTTGGTATTAAACGGGATGATCGGCGCCGGCATATGTATTTAGTGGGTAAGACCGGCATGGGTAAATCCACCATGTTGGAAAATGCGATTATTAGTGATATTCGGGCTGGGCATGGCGTAGCCGTAGTTGACCCACATGGTGATTTAGCCGAAAAGATTTTAGAGTTCATTCCCACTAATCGGGTTAATGATGTGATCTACTTTAATCCGTCTGATACCAAATATCCGATTGCGTTTAATATTTTAGAAAGTATTGGCGAAGATTATAAACATCTAGTGGCCTATGGTTTAGTGGGTGTGTTCAAGAAAATCTGGGCTGATTCTTGGGGACCACGCATGGAGTACATTATGACCAATACCATTTTGGCGTTATTAGAATATCCCGGCAGCACGTTGTTGGGTTTAATGCGCATGTTGGTCGATAAAGCCTATCGTAAAAAAGTGGTTGATAAAGTGACCGACCCAGTGGTGAAAACCTTTTGGGCCGATGAATACGCCAATTATTCAGAAAAATTTAGAACTGAAGCGATTGCGCCAATTCAAAACAAAGTCGGTCAGTTTTTAGCTTCAGCGATTATTCGTAACATTGTCGGACAATCGAAGAGCACTATCGAGATGCGTGATGTGATGGACAATCAGAAGATTTTAATTATGAATCTGGCTAAAGGCAGAATTGGTGAAGAAAATTCGGCCTTGCTGGGAGCCATGATGATTACAAAATTGCAAATTGCGGCCATGAGCCGGGTAGATATTCCAGAAGAGGAGCGGAAAGATTTCTATTTATATGTTGATGAGTTTCAAAATTTCGCCACCGATAGTTTTGCTGGAATTTTATCTGAAGCCAGAAAATATCGCTTGTGTTTAATCATGGCGCATCAGTATTTTGAACAATTAGGTGATGTGGTAAAAGCCGCTGTGTTTGGTAACGTCGGGACAATGATTGTGTTTCGAGTGGGTGCAACTGATGCTGCCGAGTTAGAGTTAGAATTCGCGCCACAGTTTTTACCAGCCGATATTGTTAATCTGAAAAAATATACTGTTTGCATGCGTTTAATGGTTGATGGTGTGGCCACCGAACCATTCTCAGCTATTGGTTTACCACCAGCCACCGGTGCCACCGACAATAAAGACAAAGTGATTAAAGTCTCACGCGAACGGTATGCTCGCCCTCAAGCCGTGGTGGAAGATCGGATTATTCGTTGGAGTGGCGTACAAATTAATCGACCCAATGTTAACCCCGAGATAGCTCCAACAACCTCACCCAAAGACGATGAGATGGATTGGCCGGATCAAATTATCACCGCTGCTGAACCTGAATTATCAGACGATGACAAACCAGCTAAAATGTCTAAAGAGGGTGTACAGCTAACCGTCAATGAAGCCGAAGCAACTAATGGGCAGGTTGATACCAGTAATTTTATTCCCGGTGAAGTACCAGCTAAGCCAATTCAAGTTGAACAAACAAAACCAAATAAACCAGCAGTAGTCGAATTAGCAAAAGCTATTAAAGAAGATGAAGTAGAAAATAATAATGCATCAACTCGGCCACGGATTAGTTTTATTAATCATCAATTGAGAGACCTCGCCCCCAGCCCCTCTCCTTCTGCAGGAGAGGGGAGTAAGAAAGTTGATCTGGTTGTTGATGAAGATAATGATGATGAGTTCGAAGATGTGCCGGATGATGAGATTGAACCAATTCACCCTGTAGGGGCAATTCATGAATTGCCCCTACAGGCATTAAAAAATGGTACGGCTCCACGTGTTGTTTTGGAAAAACCCGTGGTTCAACAACCAAAACCACAGAATGTTCAACCAACTCCAACCGGTGATGGACAAAAACGCAAACGGCGCCGACGACGGCGAAATAGAGGTGGTGAATTGCCCCAACAGGTACCACCGCAACCAAATAAACCTGTACAACCACAACCGGTTAAACCAAAACCAATCACTCCACCGCAAATCAATGCGCCAGCCAATAAAGTATCTTGGAAAGACTTGTTGGAGTAATTATGTCTGTAGAAACTCGAGGTAGAGGGAGAAGAGGAAAACAAGCAAGAACTGTGGATACAGGTCGTAAATTGCAACCTGCCGATACTGGTGTAGAAATAGTTAAAGATGAGATCAAAACTGTCCCACCTAAGTCGGCGCAGCAAGTTTTAGATGTTACTTTTAGAACTGGTACCAACGATGGAGCCTTAGAGAGTTTATCCAGACGAGTAGCGGATAAGTCTGATGCAGTGGTATTAGTGGGGGACATTGAAACACGCTTAGAGGCTTTTGCTGTAAATACATCGTATCCAGCATTACTCTATCGCGCGGCAGGAAATGGTGCACCATTAAACCCAGCTGAACAAACTCAACTACGCACCTTACAAGGATATTTAATTGGTGAATTAAACCCAAAATTTTATAATCTACAGGAACTGATTAGAACGATTGATGTTTTAGATGCTGTTCAAACTGGTCTATACAGGGGGGAAGCCGGTGCCGAACGCGTCACTTCATTATTTGGTTTGATGCAGGCAGTGCATGACCAAGATCCTACTTTTCCAATTTTAGATTTCACTACCCCGGTTCATCCCGGTAAAGAAGCTATTAAATGGGTGGGAGAAATTGATCCATTAGATGGTGCAACTCATCAAGACTATTGGCAAACCAGATTAGAGATCAGGCGTGATAGGGCACCACGTACTTTACCCAATGAATTACGGCGTCGATCAGATACTTTAGCCTATGATTTAGAACATGCCCCGGATCACGCGGCTTATCAAACGCTGATTACTTGGATTGATGAACACAGTAAGCTATTACGAGACGACATGTCTCCAGCTGAACTGGCTGATTATCGCGCCACGCTACACTTTGCCCATGGTGATTCTGAAGATGTTATTGCCTTACTTAATGCTGCTGAAAAAGTTAAAGCTACTAATCCATTATTGTTTTTACAAATGATCGGCGTTACCCCTGGCCATGATTATGCCGAGCCAACCGCCGCTCGCAGTGGGGTATTTGGTAATGTGTTTCATCTCGCCTTATATCGGTCATTACATTTATCCATTCCAGAAGATAATGAAGGTCTACAACTATTTAAAAAACGAGTTGAAGCCTTACTTGAGGTTGATACCCCCATGCCGGAATTAACCGCCATCTCTGATGCTGCCATGCGCACTATTGATGCTCAATTTAGACAAGCGGCCACTGAGCAAACAGTTCACCCAGTGTTGTTAGCTGGTATGTATATGCAGTTTATGCCGGGGTACAAAATCCGCCATGATCTTGAAGCCATGTTGAAAGTTGTCTCCTTTGCCGAACGTGAAAGAACTCTACACCGTCTTAAAACTGGTACTCCAGATGTATTTTTTGCTACTTGGAATAGTTTACCTGAAGTTATGCAAAATGATCCTGAGATTAAAAAAATTAAAGAGGCTCGTGTTGGAACTATGAAATTAAAAACCCTAACTGGACCTATATTTGAAGATATGCGCTTACAAATTTGGGAAACTGTATCTGATACAGCGTTACTGTGTGATGAATTTCAGCATGATTTGACTAAAGAACAAAGACTACATCGACTGGATCGTCAACTTGGATTAAGAGATGTATGGGAAGCGCATCCAAATATCACTCAAGAACAATGGTTGAAATGGTATGATGGATTAGTAGAACGTGAGGCGCAAGCTATGAAAGATGAATCTACGTTTCAACGAGCACGTCGTGCCTGGCAAAAAAGACAGGGGGTTAAACCAAAAACTGTGGCAGCAGTTTGGCGAAAAATTCTTAAACCAACTAGACTTTATGCGATGGCGAAAGAAGTAGATAGTAAAGTGTTTATTATTGGGCAACGTCTTATTGAAGATGACCCAAATGTTCCAGAATCAGAGAAATTTAAAAAATATATAGAGACAATTTATAATTACCGACCAAACGGTGAACCGGGAGCGATATATCGGGTACTACAACGCATCGTAACACCTGATCAATTTGTAGAACAATGGGGTAGAATAGTACGCGAGGGTGATTTTGAGGCGATTATTGAAGCCATGCCCGAAGCCGACCGGAAAGTTTTATTACAAAAATTATTTGATCCAAAGTATAATGCCTTACTTGAGTTTGCCAAACCACTTGAAGCACAAGAAGTTACAGTTTATGAAGAAGGCCAACCTAAAACAAAAAAAATAGATAGAATTACAACTTTAGATCAGTGGAGAGATACTTTAAAAAAAATGAGAGATGATGATCCTAATCTTTTTGATAATATATATTTTGATAATATAATAAATTACAAACATGATTGGCAGACAAAGTTATTTCGTTTAGCTGAACAATATATTCCAAATGATCCTGGTTTTATTAGCATGCAACAGGGTGAACAGGCAATTGATCAATTGTCTCTGCGTCTGTGTTACCAAGAAGATTACAGAGCTGCCCTTTGGTCAGGTGTAGTAATGTTTCAGCATAACTCTACAACTGCTGAAGTAAAGAAATTGATCCCTGGATCAATAGATAATCTTCAAAAAGCGGTGTTAGTATTATTACCAAATCAAGTTAGAGCACTGGCACAAGAATTAAAAAAAATAGTAATACGTGAAATTAATCTTGCCATTAGAAAACGAGTATTTGGGGCTGGTGAAGCTGTAACGCAATCTAGTATATTAACCAGACTAGAGAGTTGTTTTATGGATTCAGATAAATCAGCCGTGGCTCAATCAGTTCATGAAAGAGTGAAAAAAAGACTAAATGAGCTGAAAAATATATGATTAAACAATGTGTTCGCTGTCAGCAACGCTTTGTGCTTGATCAAATGGATTTAGATTTTTATAAACAAATGGCTGTGCCACCACCCACGTGGTGTCCACAGTGTCGGTTAATTCGGCGGTTGAGTTTTTATAACATGCGGTCGTTGTATCAAGACCAGTGTGATTTATGCGGTAAGTCAATGTTATCAATGTATTCCTCAGATAAACCTTATACAGTGTACTGTAACACTTGTTGGTGGTCTGACCAGTGGGAGGCGATGACATATGGCACTGACTATGATTTTTCTAAACCGTTTTTTACACAATTTAAACAACTCATGCAGCGCGTGCCCTTGATGGCATTATGCTCTGACACTCCCACATTGGAGAATAGTGACTACTGTATGAATGTGGGTCATTTAAAAAATTGTTATCTGGTGTTTCATTCTGATTATGTCGAAGATTCTTATTATTGCGATAATATCACTAAATCTAAAGATTGTTTTGATTGCAACATGGTTGACGAGTCGGAATTGTGTTATTGGAGTAGTAACATAAAAAAATGTTATCGCACCTTTTACTCGATTGATTGTAATGATTCTAGTGATATATATTTTTCACGAAATTTAGTTGGTTGCACCAATTGTTTTGGGTCAGCTAATTTGCATAATCAAAATTATTATTGGTTTAATCAGCCACTGGATAAAGACACCTACCTGGCTAAATTAGCGAGCGTAGACTTTACATCTAATACTGAAATACACCGGCTCAAAACTGAAGCGAGTAATAATTGGTTGCAATACCCAGTAAAATACATGCATGGTAAAAAAAATGACAGTGTGTCTGGCGATTATGTTGATAATTCTAGACATACTTATCAGGCTTATCAAGTTAGTCAGGCCGAAAATTGCAAATACATTATGTTAAGTGGGCTTAATCCCATACGTGACTCTTATGATTATTTATCCTGGGGTAATAATGTGGAGCGAGCCTATGAATGTGTGGGGGTAGGGGAGAATGTTTACAATGTGAAATTTAGTATCATGAGCTGGCCGGATTGTCGTAATTTAGAATATGCGCTGTTAGCCATAAATTCAGCCGATATCTTCGGTTGTGTCGGTGTCAGAAAAAAACAGTATTGTATTTTAAATAAACAGTATTCTGCATCTGCTTACCACGATCTAGTCAAAAAAATTAAACAACACATGATCGACATGCCGTACGTTGATACCAAAGGTCTGAGATACACGTATGGTGAATTTTTTCCATTAGATTTATCCATGTATACTTATAATGAAACTTTGGCTCAAGCATATTTTCCATTAACTGAAACCAAAACCACCCAGTGTACCCACCCATTTAAGATTATTGCCCAAGAGCTAGCTTTTTATCAAAAGATGCGTCTACCCCAACCACACTTGTGCCCAAACTGTCGTCTGGCGGAACGATTCAAATTTCAAAACCCAATGACCTTGTGGCATCGTCAATGCATGAATAAAGGTTGTAAAAACGAATTCGAAACCACTTATGCATCAGATAGAAAAGAGTTAGTGTATTGTGAAGACTGTTATCAAAGAATAGTAGCTTGACATAAATATATGAAATAGTATACGATAATATATATTAAATAAAATATAACTATGACTAGTATTATTACTACAACTGAAGTACAACAACGCATTGGAACCATTTCTACTGCCATTGCAGACAAAAGCTATATTGTCACCAATCACGGCAAAGGTAGAATTGTTATGTTACCGTATTTTGATGGTTGTGATGACACCATTAGTGATTATTTAGAAGATTTTGCCATGAATAAAAATGCTGAAAAATTGCAACGGCGTTATCAACAATCAGCTAAATCTGGTCTTAGTAGTTTAGTCATTTAAACATGGTTACTTTTGTTTTTAGTCAGTGGGCTGAGAAACGATTCAAAAAATTACATGTCGTACAACAGAGCCGAATTGTCAGCAAACTAAAACAGCTTAAAACCCATCCGGATATAATATCGGTTTTAAAACCGTTGCATAATTTTGCTCCAGCCACACATCGTTTGCGGGTAGGTGATTATCGGGTGATTTTACAATTAAGTCATGAATCTTTTTCGACAATTAAATTAATCATTCTTGATGTTGGACATCGGCGTGACGTTTATGAGTAAGTGCACTAATTGTCAGCAAACATTTACCATTTATCCAGCCGATCTGGAGTTTTATCAACGTATGGCTGTACCGCAGCCAACCTTGTGTCCAGATTGTCGGCAACAGCGGCGCTTGGCGTGGCGGAATGAGCGGAGTTTGTACGCAGATAAGTGCCGCTTATGTGGCAAAGCAGTGATTTCATTATATGCACCAGATAGCCCATACACCATATACTGTCAAACTTGCTGGTTGTCTGATGTTTGGGATCCACTTAGTTTTGGTCGGGTATATCAACCGGGTCAATCTTTTTTTGAGCAAATTCGGGCTTTACAATTAGTGGTGCCGCGCATGGCCATTACCACTCGCAATTGTGAAAATTGCGATTATGCGCCGTGGGCAGTAGCCGGGAAAAATTTATATTTGTCAGCCGGTGGCATTGATAATGAAAATTGTCTGTATGGTATGTTTCCATTTCACTCGCGTGACTGTATGGATTTTATTATGCCGTATCGCTGTGAATTGTGTTACGAAATAGTTGAGTGCAGTGATTGTTATCAAGTGTTTTTTTCACAACGCTGTGTTAATTGTCGGGATTGTTATTTTTCATATGCGTGTCGTAACTGCAGCGATTGTTTTGGCTGTGTTAATTTGCGCAATAAAAAGTTTTGTTGGTTCAATGAACAATTAAGTGAAGCTGACTACCGAGCACGTTTAGCGGCGGTTAATTGGACACATGAAACGATTGCACAGTATCGCGCTCAACTAGCTAAACTAGAAATAGCGTTACCGCATTTAGCCAGTGAGCAAATTAATTGTGAACAATCTTCCGGTGATTTAATGAAAAATTGTTACCAAACTACTTATGGGTTTGATGTGATTGACCAGGAGCAAACAGCTTATGTATTTGATGTGCGGCAAACAAAGGACAGTCGGGATTTATTTATTGGTGGAGTTGAGAATGAGTTAACTTACGAATGTCATAGTAGTTTACAGACTAAAAACAGTCTTGGTTTAAATATTTGTTGGGATGGGAATTCCAATTTGTTTTATTGTGATCATTGTTTTACCAGCCAGAATTTATTTGGTTGCATTGGTTTACGTAAACAACAATATTGTATTTTAAATAAGTCTTATTCGGAAACAGATTATAATACTTTGGTAAAACAAATTAAACAAGGTATGACACAACACGGGGAGTGGGGAGAATTTTTTCCATTGTCACTGTCGCCATTTCCATATCAAGACACAGTGGCTCAGGAGTATTTTCCTATGGCTGAAACTGTCACAAAACAGCTAGACAACCAGGTTGATAATCTACCAACCTGTCAGCGCTGTGCGAAAAATTATCGCCTAGTTGCTAATGAACTGGCCTATTATCAGCAATGGCATTTGCCAGTACCGCAGCTTTGTCCGCAGTGCCGACATTTGGATAGAATGAAATTACGCAATCCGCGTCGCTTATGGCACCGTCAATGTATGAATAAAGGGTGTCAGGTAGAGTTTGAAACCACTTATGCACCAGATAGAAAAGAAACAGTGTATTGTGAAGGGTGTTACAATAAGCTAATATATTAATCACCTTATGGAAACAACTTGTCAGCACTGTCAACATAGTTTCATCATTACTGAGGCGGATCAGGCTTATTACAAGCGTTTGGGCGTACCTAAGCCGGTACGGTGTCCGGCGTGTCGGTTTCAATTACGTTTAACGAATCGTAATGAACATACTTTATATCAACGCCAGTGTGCGGTGTGTGGTAATAATACTTTGTCTGTGTATTCACCGGATAAAAAGTATACAGTGTATTGTCGCACGTGTTGGTGGAGTGATACATGGAACCCACTTGATTATGGTCAAGACATTGATTTTACGCGACCGTTGTTTGATCAACTGTTAGAGCTCAAACAGCGTGTACCGCGCATTGCTTTAATGAATGATGCCACCGGGGAAAATAGTGATTATTGTAATCACGTTTATAGATTAAAGAATTGTTACATGGTGTACGATGCCACTGATTGTGAAAATTCCTTATATTCGTTGGGCATCTACTATGTAAAAGATTCAATTGATTGCAGTTATAACCACAAATGTGAGCTGTGTTACGAAACCACGCATAGTGAGGATTGTTACAATGTCAATTACTCGTGGCATGTTAATAATTGTCGCGATTCATATTTTTTAACAGATTGTAATGGATGTTCAAATTGTTTTATGTCGGTGGGTTTACGGAACAAATCGTATTGTATTTTTAATCAGCAATATAACCCGGAAGACTATGCTAAAAAGTTAGCTAGTTATCAATTAGATACTCGGGCAGGCATTAACCGAGCGCGTGATGAGTTTAATGAATTCACCCTGACAGTACCGTATAAGTATTATCGTGGTTTACGCAATGAGATGAGTAGTGGTGATTATTTAGTCGGCAATCTGGCTACAACATTTTCCTTTCAAACAAAAACCTCAGAACATTGTGCGTATTGTTTTGGCATCTTTCAATCGAAAGATTGCTACGATTTTACCGTTTACGGTGAAGAAGCCGAGCTGCTCTATGAAGCGCATGCTTGTGGTGGACAAGCGTATGGTAATTGGTTTTGTAATATTGTTTGGCATGGGCAAAATAACTTGTACTGTGATCAATGTTTAAATGGACCGGAAAATTGTTTTGGTTGTATTGGTTTAAAAAATGAAAAATATTGCATTTTAAATAAACAGTATTCTGAGACAGATTATAATACACTGAAAGATAAATTAATCGAGCACATGAAACAAACCGGCGAGTGGGGTCAATTCTTTTCGCCGGCGCTGTCTACCTATGCGTATAATGAGACGATGGCCCAAGAAATGTTTCCGCTAACCAAAGCGCAAGCGCGCGCTAGCGGTTGGATGTGGCAAGATCAGCTGCCTGGCACTTATGGTAAAGCCGATGCGACTAAACAAATTTATGATTGCACACACTGTCACAAGAGTTTTAAATTAATTCCGCAAGAATTGAAGTTTTACGCCACTCAGAACATACCCTGGCCAGAAATTTGCCCAGACTGCCGACATATTGAGCGTATGAAACATCGTGTGCCGTATCAATTATGGCATAAACAATGCATGAATACTGGTTGTAAAACCGAATTTGAAACCACTTATTCACCAGATAGAAAAGAGTTAGTGTATTGTGAAGACTGTTATACAAAAACTGTAGTATAAGTTGATTTGACATGTTTGGTTAATCTGCTAACCTAAGGCTAGCTATTTTATTCATTTTCCACAGGTAGAAATATAATCACGTTTGACCACGTTACGGCACATGATAACCTATGATCACAAGCAAAATTAAGAAAGATCTTTTACAACTTGGTTTAACGGACAACGATATAAAATTTTATGTGGCCGGATTAGAGTTGGGTTTAGCCACGATTCCGCAAATTGCCGAACGGGCTGGATTATCCCGCATGACTGGTTACAATATTTTTAAAGTCTTGAATCAAAAGGGGCTAGCGGATATGGATGTGCGCAGCTATGGGCAAAAATGCAAAGTGGCCAAACCGGCTAAATTACTGACCGTGTTTGAACAAGAGCGCCGCAATTTGGATAAGTTGGCCACCGACATGCCTAATCTAATTGGCGAATTAAATGTTCTCTATGCGTCAGTACCGGAAGATTTGGAGATTCATTATTTCCGCGCACAGGAAGCGATTGCCAAAATTTGGGATGAGGCTTTAACTTATTCCAAAAAGGGTGACGATTTATTAGTGCTCGCGGCGGTGGATTATACACCCACGCTGCATGGCCGGTATCTAGAATTTTTAGAGGAGATCATGTTACGCAGCAAGGAAAAAGATCTACACTTGAAAATGATTCTAGAAACCTCCGGTTCATATACGGTCGCGCGCAGTACTATTCAGGAAATAATTCCAGAATCAAGCCAGCGTCAACTTGGTGCTACCTGTGATCAATTAATTTACGCCGATCACGTAGCCTACATTTTCCCCGGGCAAGAACTATTTGGTATTACGATTCATAATAAAGAATTAGCCAATCATCAGGCACATATCTTCTATACGTTGTGGCATCAATCCGTTGAGTCGAGTAAATAGGAGTTTATTTATACTGAGTTTATCGAAGTATGACCAAACAATGTCAACAGTGCAGTAAAACTTTTCAAATCACAGATTCCGATCAGGCTTTTTATCAGAAGATTGTTGTACCAGCACCAACCTTGTGTCCAGATTGCCGACAACAGCGGCGCCTGACATGGTGTAATGAAATGATTTTATATCCAGGAGAGTGTCAATTGTGTCACAAAAAAATTCTGACCATTTATAAACCAAATTCGCCTTATGTTTCATATTGTCGTGCTTGTTGGTGGAGTGATAAGTGGGATCCATTAGACTATGGCAGTGAGATTGATTTAACTAAACCTTTTTTTCCGCAATTGCAAGCACTTGATCAATGTATTCCACATCAAGCGACTGATGTTGGTGGAAACAATGAAAATAGCGATTATACAAATTATGCCGGTGATAATAAAAATTGTTACTTAATCTTTCATGCTGACCTCAACGAAAACTGTCTATACACTTACGGCCTAAAACAATCCAAAGATACCATGGATGGTTATAATAATTTCAACTGTGAGCTTTGCTATAACTGTATAGATTGTCATGATTCGTATAATCTCAAGTGGTCGCAAGATTGTTTGAATTGTTCGGACAGTTTCATGCTTAAGGATTGTGTGGGTTGTCATGATTGCTTTGGATCGGTTGGTTTACGTAACCAAAAATATTATTGGTTGAATAAGCAGCTCACTGAGGTTGAGTATAATCATCGTCTCGAAGCCATAAATTTTGGTTCGCACAGCCAAGTTCAGTATTGGTTGGAAAAAATACATCAATATCAAGTGACGAGGTTTTACAAATATCAACAAAGCAACAAGACGGAAGATTGCACCGGTAATAACATTTATCAAAGCAAAAATGTCTTGGCTAGTTATGATTGCCGAGAAGTGGAGAACAGTAAATTCTGTTCGCAGTTATCCATGCACGTAAAAGATAGTTATGACTACTATCAGTATGGTTTAAATGCCGAATTGATCTATGACTGCACCATTGTCGGGGGTAACTGTTATAACATTAAGTTTTGTCACCAAGTGTTTGATGGTAGCAGTAACATGGAATACTGTATCAGCTCATCTGGCTGTAAAAACTGTTTTGGGTCTGTGTCATTAAGACAAAAAGAATTTTGCATTTTAAATCGGTCATATGCGGCGAGTGAATATTATGAATTACGTACTAAGTTAATAACGGCCATGCAAGACCGTGGTGAATATGGACAATACTTTCCTGCGGTGATCAGTCCATTTGGCTACAATGAAACCTCTGCTCAATGGTGGTTCCCACTAACTCAATCTATGGCACAAGCTCAGGGCTATCATTGGCAAGAGCAATTACCTAGTACAGTTGGACAAGAAACAATGACCATTTTACCGGATGATATTAAGGAAGTGAATGATGATATATTGACTGCAATTCTAGCCTGCCAAAATTGCCGCAAAAACTACAAGATTACCACCCATGAACTAGAGTATTACCGTGCGCGTATTATTCCACTACCAAATATTTGTTTTTACTGTCGTCATCTGCAACGTCGATTTTTACGTAATCCTCGCCAGCTCTGGCAGCGTCAATGCATGTGCACACAAATTGACCATAAACATGCAGGCCGTTGTGCCGTGAACTTTGAAACAACCTATTCGCCAGACCGTAAGGAGATTCTCTATTGTGAAGACTGTTATCAAAAAGAAGCAGTATGACCAAACAATGTCAACAGTGCAGTAAAACTTTTCAAATCACAGCTTCCGATCAGGTTTTTTATCAGAAGATTTCTGTACCAGCACCAACCTTGTGTCCAGATTGTCGGCAACAGCGGCGCTTGGCGTGGCGGAATGAGCATACGATGTTTAATCGGCCGTGTGATCTTTGTCATAAACCAATAATCTCAATTTATCCAGCTGAAACAGTCTATACAATATATTGTTCCGATTGTTGGTTATCAGATCAATGGACTGCTTTAGATTATGGTCAAGAGATTGATTTCGCGCAGCCATTTTTTACGCAATGGAATAAACTTTTCAAAGCCGTTCCAAAGATGGCTTTAACAGTCATTGCTAATGAGAATTCCAATTATGTTAATATGACCGGACATTGCAAAGATTGTTATTTGGTCTTTGCCGGAGATTACGATGAAGATTGTTTGTATTCTAGTCAGATCATAAAATCGATTAGTTGTGTGGATACTTTGAATTGCATTGAAAGTGAAGATTGTTATGAGGTAGTTGATGTGGAAAAATGTTATCGTTTGTGGTTTGCGCAAAATTGTAAGCATTGTACCGATAGCTTGTTTTTGTTCGATTGTCGTGGTTGCACCGATTGTTTATTCTCTACCAATTTAAGAAATAAACAATATTATATTTATAATAAACATTATTCACCGGAGGCATATACACAAGAGAAGGGCCTGATTATGGAGAAATTAAGACAGGGTAAACTGACTGAATTGTTAACAAAATTTGAGGAACTAAAGATCAAGGCTATTCATCGGCCATTAGAGCAAGCCAGCAGCGAGCAAGTATCGGGTGATTTTATTTTTAATTCGCATGCTGCTTATCAGTGTTACGATGTAACTGGTATCGATCAGTGTGCTTATGTGTATACTGGTTTTCATGTGAAAGATTTAATGGATGTTTGTCATACTACCGATATAGAATTAGCTTATGAAGGTAGTAGTTTGGGGTATCAATCATATAACTGTAAATTTTCCATAGGTGCGTGGTCGGCGACTAACTGTGTGTATAGTATCGAAATTGAAAAAGGCCATGATTTGTTTGGGTGTGTTGGGTTAAAGCAAGAAAAATTTTGCATTCTTAATAAACCCTACTCAGAAACCGATTATAAACAGTTACAGCAAAAGTTGATTACCCATATGAAGCAAACCGGCGAATGGGGTGAATTCTTTCCAATCACAATGTCACCGTTTGCTTATAATGAATCGATGGCGCAAATGTGGTACCCATTAACGTCTGAGCAAACACGTAATCATGGTTGGTTGTGGCGGGAAAATACGAGTGCAGCGGGCTCTAGTGTAACAAACAGTAACACCTTAGTTTGCGCCGTGACTGGTAAACCATATCGCACTGTGCAGGCCGAATTGGATTTTTATCAGCGTATGGGTTTACCAATTCCACAGTTGTGTCCAGATGAACGGCGTCGACAACGCTTTCAGCTACGCAATCCGCGACAACTGTGGCAACGGCAGTGTATGTGCACCCAAATTGATCACAGTCATCACGGGCGGTGCAGCACAGAATTTTCTACTACCTATTCACCGGAGCGTAAAGAATTAGTTTACTGTGAAGGTTGTTATCAGAAAGAGGTGACATAAGCTCTAATCGCCATAAACAACGGAAACTCCTGGCGGGATCGATTTTCGGCTTTGGCACGACCACCCGGTTGACTGGCACGATTGGAGGTCCATTCTTCGAGGCGATCAATCATAAAACCAGCGACTCCTAAACCATTTATGTAATCTTGTAACGGGCGATGAAATGATACTGTACTCACAGTGGTTTTTTTACCGGGATGGGCCGTCAAGTTCACATGATAACTACTCATATACGTATCAATCCGGCGATACTGGAGTTTACGTGGTTCATCAAACCCCCAGCCGCTTTGTTGCGGTGGACGAAAACAAGGATGGTTTAAGACAATAATCAAAGGGGAGTTTGGTTTTAGAACTTTAGCGGTGGCTTTGAAAATCGGTGTGATATCTGCGATATTTTGTAAAGCTAAAATACAAGTGGCGCCATCAAACTGGTGTTCAAGAATTTGTTTGGGAAAATTAGTGGCATCACCTACTATAAAGTGGCAGTTACGTAACTGTTTTTTGTTAGCCTGAGCGATTAAATTTGGGGCAAGATCTACCCCGGTGACGTGAGTATTTTTGGTTTTTATGATATGCTCGGCCAACGCCCCTTCACCACAGGCAATATCTAGGTAATGTTTATCTGGTTGTGGTTGTAATAAGTGCAGTGTTTTGGGGAAAATTAAACTATGTTGGTAAGTATCTGGTTTTTGCAGATGTTTACCATACCAGATAGATACTTTATTCCAATCGGTTCTCATAAATATATTTTACCACATGACACCAGATTTTAGTGCGCAACTTGTCCACTGGGCTCAAACTCACTTGGGGTTTCTACGAGTGGGTATAATACCGACTGAACCAGCGCAGACTTTTCCACAATTTAGTGAATGGTTAGATCATCGCTATCAAGCTGACATGAACTGGTTAGAAACTAATCAACGAAAAGAGAAACGGGCTGATATTCGTAATATTTTGCCGACTGGTCAATCTGTCATTACACTGGTTTATACGTATCGAACTAGTGATCTGCCAGATGCGATCAAAAATGATCCGAGGCGCGGGATATTTGCGCGGTATACTTGGGGTAAAGATTACCATAAAGTCATCAAGAAAAAATTATTAGTGTTAATTAAATATTTAGAAGAACAATTAGGGGATACAGTCTCAGCACGCGCTTATGTTGATACTGGGCCAATTTTAGAACGAGACTTAGCCGAACGCGCTGGACTGGGTTTTATCGGTAATAACTCAATGTTAATAAATTCGCTGTATGGCTCATATTTATTTATTTGTGAGATTATTGTGAATAAGAATTTAGCACCAGTTATTTATAAAAAAACTGGTGGTTGCCGAACCTGTCATACTTGCTTGGCAAATTGTCCAACTCAGGCCATTGTAAAAAATAAAGTCATAGATGCCAGACGGTGTTTGTCTTATTTAACCATTGAAAGTAAAACTAGTATTCCAGAACAATTTAGGCCGTTATTGAAAAATAACATTTATGGTTGTGATATCTGCCAGGAAGTCTGTCCGTGGAATGGAACCGAGCAGGCTAAACAGACTCAGAATGACTGGTTTGATGCAGCGTTAGAGCGGCAGGCACCATATTTAACAGACTTGGCTCAATTAACTGAAGCAACTTTTTTGGAACGGTTTAAAGGAACGCCGATTATGCGTGTGAAACGATCCGGTTTATTACGCAATGTGGCCGTGGCTCTAGGTAATTCTGGTCACACAGGGCATATTAAAACCTTAGAGTGGTTAGTCCATGATAATGATCCTTTAATTAGGGAACATGCTGAATGGGGATTGAATAGATTACAAAAATAGTTGCACAAGATGACCATGACTTGTATACTACCGCCAGTAAATTTATTATTAACCTGGAGGAAAGGTTATGTCTCAAGTTTATGTCTGTGCTGGGTCTTGCCATGGGCAAGCCGGTGAACCAGGTAATTGTCAGGCTGATGCCTGCGAACAACACGGTAGGGCGTTAGTGGAAATGAATCAATGTGATAAGTGTGGTGTCATTTACCATAATGACGAAACCCACTATTGTATTGTTAAACCATAGCGGCCGCTAAACGCACAGCGCCATATACCGGTGGGTATTTCGGTTGTATCACTTCGGCTCGTGGACAGATTGGTTTAATCTTCTTTTTGAATGTATCTAAGAATGGTAGCGCACTGATATTAAAGACACCGCCGACTACAACTAAATCAAATGGGACAGCCTGCAGTTTAAGACGCTGCACAACAGCCGAGACTAATAAAACCAGTTCAGCCATGGTTTCGTCAATAATTTCTAAAGCGCGCCAATCACCTTTTTTAGCTTGAGCGTCAACTAGTTTGGCTAACTGCGCAATGTCGGTTTTTCTTAAACCGGTTCCATGATAAACAACCGGTTCCAGTGATCTGATTGTACCTACTTTGAAATGTTTAAGAACAGCCTTTTCTAGGCCAGTTGGTTTAATTCGGCCATCACCACTACGAATCGCGGCGCGTAAGGCCTTGAGACCCATTTCATAAGCACTCCCTTCATCAGATAATATATATTCTAAACCTCCAGCATGAGCCAATTCACCTTTATGATTTATACCAAAACAATGCGAGCCAGTACCGGCAATTAAAGCCATACCGTACGGATCATCGCTCCCACTACTTCTAACGATATGAATATCATTCATGACTTGTAATTGGCAGTGCGGTGCCAACCAGGTTTTCAAAGCTTGTATAACTAATTTTTCCGCTAACGATTGATCGTGCGGTGAATCGATGCCGGCCATACCCACTACGATCGCGCGAAATTGCGGAAGTTGCGCGAGGTGCAGTTGTTTAACAGCTTGGTCTGTGGCAGAACGTAAATGAGTTATAATGTCATTTGGTGTATTATCATGAATGTTACCCGGGCCATTTTCGCCCTGACTATAAATTCGTTTACTATCACCGATGGCTGCAGTGGTTTTTGTAGCACCCACATCTAAACCTAACACTAAACCAGTCGTCTGTAATTGGAGTTGTGGTTGGACTTTGGTTTTAGTGGCTATTGTATTGGACATAACGGGCTAGGGTAAATAACCAATCTGATAATCTATTTATATATTGAATAATTAACGGATCAATTGTGTCTGTTTCAGCCAAGGTAATAATATTTCTTTCTGCCCGGCGACAGACTGTTCTGGCAATGTGAATTTGGCTAGAAATGATATTTCCACCCGGTAGGATGAATTCGTGCAGTTCAGGTAGAGTAGATGTCATTTTATCAATAGATTTTTCCAGATCAGTAATTAAATCAGGTGACAATTGAGGTAAGGGAGCGAGGGCCAGGTGTGACGCAATATTTTGAATGGTTTTTTGAATAGTTTGTAATTGAGTTTGCTGAGCGGGGAGTAAAGCCACAATTAAACCCACATGGCTGTTTAATTCATCTAATGTGCCATACGCCTCTAATCTTGGATGATTTTTTTTTACTCGTTCACCCCCAAACAACCCCGACGTGCCTTTATCTCCTGTTTTGGTGTATATTTTACTCATACCTGAGTGCCTCGATAGGGTGTAATTTAGCGGCTTTCATCGCTGGATACAGGCCAAAAATGAATCCGGTACTCATAGATACAGCACAGGCTAAAATAATAGCTGATGGCACCAGTACAAAATGAATAGCCCAAGTGGGTTGCACAATATTAACCACAAATACAGCCAGGTTAGCTAAACCTAAGGCACTACCAATACCAATCAAACCACCCACCGTGGTTAACACAGCCGCTTCAATTAAGAATTGAATCAGTATTGAACTATTTTTGGCACCCACGGCCTTACGTAAACCAATTTCTTTGGTGCGTTCCTTAACTGTCACTAACATGATATTCATAATCCCAATACCACCAACAAACAGTGAGATGCCTGCGATAGCGGCGACAAACATTTGGATACCAAGCAACACATTGTTAAAAATACTGAGCATTTGTTCACGACTGGCCACGCTAATACCTTCCATCTGGGCATCGTCTAAATGTTTAATTCTTTTTAGTTCAAATGAGAGGCGATCTTTAAATAGTTCAGTGTCAGTTTCTGGTTTGGTAGAAATCATTAAAAAAATCACTTTATTATTATCGGCCGCTGGGGCTAAATATGCATAAGTGGTGGTGATAGGAAAATATGTATAGCTACCGCCAAAAGGTCCACCACTCATGGGGGGATCATTAACGACACCTAAAACCGTAAAGGCGCGACCCGACACCGTTACTGTTTTACCAATAGCATTAGCCGATGTATCAAACACATCTTCAGCAAATTTTTGCGATAATACAATCACTCGATCACTACGATTTACTTCAGCATCAGTGAAAGTTCTACCCGCTAAAACATCCAGTTTGTTTATGGTAAATACAGCTGGCTTGTCTCCCCAAATCATGATCTGATATTTTTTACTGTCGTATTCTAAGGTACCAGCTGAAGTATAAGCCGCTGAGATCGCTTCCATATCAGATAATAAACTGGAACGCTCGAGGGCTTCGGCATCTTGCAAACTAAAAGTGATTGGTTCTTCTTCTTTGAAAGGACCGAACGAACCAGTGGAGGCAACTTCTATCACATTGGTACCAAATTGAGAAATCTGACCCAACAAAAACTGTTTGGCAATTTCACCTAAGGTCATAATTAAAATAACTGAACCGATTCCGATAATAATACCCAACATGGTTAAAGCTGATTTGGCTTTGTTGGAGAGTAATTGGCGTAGTGCAGTTTGAACGTGAGTAATAAGCATCATAGTCTATATAATTTTACCATCGCGTAAAATAATCTTTCTAGCCGCAAAAGCAGCCACTTCTTCTTCGTGGGTGACCATGACAATGGTTTTACCTTCTTTATGTAAGGTACCAATTAATTCCATGATTTCGTTAGATGTCTTTGAATCTAAATTACCGGTTGGTTCATCACAAAACAACACTGTTGGATTATTAACTAAAGCTCGAGCTATAGAAACACGTTGTTGTTGACCACCGGATAGTTCATTCGGGCGGTGATAAATGCGATGGGCTAAACCAACTTTTTTTAACATTGCGTATGCGCGTTCACGCGCCTTGGATTTTTTTACACCGGCATAGAGTAGGGGAAGGGCGACATTATCCAGTGCGGTGGTACGAGCCAGGAGATGAAATTGTTGAAACACAAATCCCAACACTGCATTACGTAATTCGGCGCGGTAGTTATCATCAAACGAGGTGATATTAGTGCCCGCAAACCAATATTCACCGCTCGTGGGAGCATCCAAGAAAGCCAGTACGTTCATTAAAGTAGATTTACCCGAACCAGATGGACCCATTAAGGCTAAGAAATCACCCTCTGGTACTTCCAAGTCAATACCGCGTAAGGCCTCTACGGCTACACTGCCACTCCAGTAAGTTTTTACCAAATTAACCACTTTAATAACTGGCGTGCCGGATGGTTTCATTAGAAAATTGAATTGGTCGACGCTTTAGGAATATTGAGCAAAATAGTATCACCCGCTTTAATACCAGATGTAATTTCGATATAATCATCTCCTTCAAAATCAGTAACTATGTTTTGTACGATCGGTTCGGTTGGCGTCACTGAATTTGGCGTCCAAACAAACGGTCGATCAACGCTGTCATATTGAATCGCCGCGCGTTCGACCGACAAAACATTTGTTTTTTCGGCAATCAGAACTTTAACATTAACCGTTAAATCAATTCGATTGTTCACAGTGTCCGGTAGATCAGTTGGACGAATACGAACCAGATAACCGTTTTCAGTAGCACTTAACATGACTTTTTTAGAACTCACCGTTTCAACAGTACCATGGTAAACCGTTGAACCAGTGTTGTAAGTAGGGATAGTTAGTTCAGCTGTTTGACCAGTAGTGATATCAAATACCTCCGATTCGGAAGCGATAAAATCAATAAAGTTTGTGCGATAACCAATTTCCATCACTGGAATACCAGGCGTAGCAGTGGAGCCAACAAAGGTACTGACAGAAATAACTCGACCATCAAACGGCGCTTTCAAACTTTGGTTTGAAGTTTTAGCCAAAACATCATCTTTACTTACTTCATCGCCAACCGCAACGTTTAATTCTTTGATACTACCACCAAAACTAAAAGATAACGCTTCACTGTGTTCTGGGGCAATTTTGCCAGTGGTCACGATAGTTTTAGCTAAGTCACGGCGCTCTGCTATAACGGTTTGTTCAGCGGTTGTACTGCTTGAGCTTATTGAGCTGCGCACTTGTTGTACAATTACACCGGCAACAGCGAGCAGGACAACAATTATTAACAGCCAGATCCACCAGCGTTTGTACCAAGATTTGGTTGGAGGTTGTGGTAAACTCGACATAGATTGTTTACGGGTTAGTTGAATGATAAGCGATCATCATTATAGCATTTCGGCATAACTAATCCAGCGTTCAATTCTACCCAGCTCGGCTTGCACTGCAGTGCCTTGAGATTCTCCAGCATGGCGTTTTAAACCAGGCAAATCAATAGTGTGTTGTTTTTGGTCTAAATGGAGAGAACATTTTAATTGTTGCTCTTTCAAGTTCGCGTGTAAATGAAAACGAGGGTAATAACTATTACCAAATGGTCGCACCCAGGCATCATCTAATGGATGATAACCCGCTTGGCGCAATATCACCGGAAGGTTGATTGGTTTTGCTAGTGTTATGGTTTTGTCCATATAGTTTCTAATGATACCAGCACACAACCAGATTTAATAATTATAGAGATGTTTTCATCGTTGGTTTTATTGGATAAACCTGATTGATCACTTTTTAAATGAAAATCACCACTCCATTTACAACCAGATATTCTAACATCAACCTCATTTTTACCGTATGGTAAGATTGATAATCTGGTTTTATTGGGCGACTTAATGATGAGTGATTTGTCCACAAACCAGATTTGTTCATTCACACTAAAGAGTGACTGGATTTGTTTATACTGAGTGAGTAAATAAATAGCATTCAGGGTATGATCAAGCCGTTCACCACTCGTGACACAAAATAAATCAATCTTAACTTCATGACCAAATGTTTTTTGCACAAAATTAAGCCCTTTTTGTAAATCAGTGATGGTTTGAGATTGATCGTGAATAAAATCATCTGGTGGATTTGTGATAGAATCACCATCACCCAAGACATAATCAGGTTTTATAGCTAAAACTTTACAATGATTAAAGCCGCCATCTAGGGCAATAACAACATCATAGGTTTGCAGTTGAACTTGACAGGGTATAAAATCTCCATTACCAACTAAGGCAATTCTTTTCATGAATCCACTATAGTGGTAGTATTGTAAAATGTCTACAGTCACAAAACGTTTTGAATATGCCGCCTTGGGAGATATTATTGAATTTACCGCACCCGATTTTGTCTTGATCGAGTTTGGTCGATCGTCTAGCGATGAGGCAGAAAATACTCAAGAAACATACTGGGTAAATGAGTGTTTAACGGCCATTAAGCCCTTAGCGCCGCACGGTAATTTACGCATTTTAGCAGATTTTTCACGCGTTGATTCCAGCGAATATAACAGTCACGAGTCAAATAAATTGTATCAGCAAATGTTAAAAGATCCGGCCATTTGTAAGGTAGCGGCGTTTGGATTGAAAACTGGCTGGCAATTATTGATGGATTTAATTGGTATTTTAGCGCCACAAAAGTTAAAGACTTTTGCAACCGAACAAGATGCCAGAGCTTGGCTAAATAAACCATAATGTTACTGATCGACAAACCCGAAGGCTTGTCTTCTTTCGCCGTGGTGGCACAAGTGCGGCGGGCTTTAGGTGTGAAGCGAATTGGGCATGCCGGCACACTTGACCCGTTAGCCACCGGTCTATTGATTGTGTTAGTCGGACGTGATGAAACCAAACAGCAAGATAGTTTTATGAAACTGGATAAAGAGTATGTGGTAACAATTGAATTGGGTAAATTCAGCACCACAGATGATCGTGAGGGTGAGCTGACCATGACAAATTTACCCTTGCCGACCAAGGTTGAATTTGCCACTACTTTAAAAAAGTTTATTGGATCAATTCAACAAACACCACCAATCTATTCAGCCATTCATGTCAATGGGGCTAGAGCCTATAAGTTGGCTCGCTCTGGTCAAACAGATATGGTTATACCTACACGCACGGTAATTATTCATGATATAGAGCTGTTAGATTTTAAATTACCCCATGTCACACTAAGAGTAGCCTGTGGCCATGGCACCTATATTCGTTCATTAGCACATGATCTGGGTGGTTACGTAACAGCTTTAAGGCGCACTAAAATAGGGCAGTACAATGTGGCTCAAGCCATTAGCGTCGAGCAAATAGCGATAGACCGAAACCAGTCGCTGATACCAGAATAATGGTTGGTCCGGCCGGTAAATCAAACAACAAAGATAAAGTCAGGCCAGTGATGGTAGCCACTACGCTCATAATCATAGCTAACCAAACCAGCTGTTTGAAAGAATGAGCAATATTTTTCGCCACAGCCGCCGGTAAAATTAATAACCCAGTGACTAATATTATACCAACAATTTTGATACTGACAGCGATAGTGAGAGCAGTGATGATAAAAAAAGCATAATCAAGAGCCACACCGTTCACACCACGCACAAAAGTGAAATCTTGTGAGAAGGTCATAAGTAATAAACGTCGACTGGTGTAGAGTAAGAAAATAACGACACCAACAGTAATGGCTCCAGCTAAACCAACATCGAGCCAAGAGAGCGTGAGAATATCGCCAAATAAAATACTAAATAATTCAGAGCGATAGGTGGGCAATAAACTCATTAAGATCACACCTAAAGACAAACCGGCTGAAAAAATAACTCCCACTACCGTATCTAAGCTAATCACTGAGCGGTTTTTTATATACACCGTGGCAATGCCAATACCAATACAGAAAATAATCGCCGCCACAGTTGGAGAAATATTTAGGAGTAAACCCAGGGCAATACCCGCCAAAGCTGAGTGCGCGATCGTGTCTGAATAAAACGATAAATTGCGTAAGGTAATAAACACCCCTAAAAACGCCGCGGCCATGCCAATACACAAACCAGCCAGCAAGGCTCGTTGCATAAACGGTAGAGCAAATAATTGGAGTAGAGTATCAAGCGTCATGATGGTGTTCATTTACTTTGGTCAATGGGATGCCGTACATTTTTTCAAAATTCTGCTGATTAAAAACATCTTGCGGTCGGCCGGTACAGATTAATTGTTTGTTCAAACATAATACTTCGTCGGCGTATTGGGCGGTAACGTCAATATCGTGTGATACCATGATAATAGAGATGCCGTGTTTTTCATTCAACTTGTGTAAGTGATGATACATTTCAGCTTGGCCGTGCGGATCTATGCCACTGGAAAATTCATCAAGAAATAATACTTTAGGTTTGGTACTCAATACACCCGCCAGCAAAACCCGCTGCAGTTGACCACCGGAGAGTTGGCCAATGCGGTGTTTTAACAAATGGCTCACGGCAAAAATATCATCCAGCTTAGGTAACTTTTGCCACACCCACCAACCGCGTGGTTGTAAATACAGCTGTAAAAATTCTTCGACTGTAATGGGAAAAGTTGGATCGACATTCAGACGTTGTGGCACATAGCCGACTGCTTTTATATCAAAATGGCGCGTGATATCACCTGAAGTTGGGTTTAACAAACCTATCATAATGCGCAATAACTGAGTTTTCCCGGCTCCATTTGGTCCAAGAATCGACACAAATGAGCCCTGAGGAATAACAAAACCAACTTTATCTAATACAGTGACATCACCAAAGTTTAAACTGAGATCATCGGCATGAATTAAGTCCCCGTGCATAAATTGACTGTACTGAGATTTTATGGGTCTGTCAACTTGACAAAAGTCTAATATAAAGCTAGGGTTAGATCAATTATGACACGCACTCATTTTGGCCTAATATTAAGCGTAATTTGCACTGTTATAGTGTCGTTTGGCGTTGTTTTACCGACCAATGCAGCTACCTATTACAATAAATCTCAGGATAAGAAATTGTTACTCTATGTTGAAAATACAGAAAATACCGTAGTAAAAACGTTAGTAAACGGTACGGTTGTTAAAGCTAGCTCTAATAATGTGGTGATTCGATCTCTACAGAATAAATTAGTATCCTATCAATTGGTGAATAATCCGATTGTCGCGGTTGGTGAGACAGTAGAAAAAGGTCAGACCATTGCCAGTGCCACACAAGGTTATTTAGTATCTACGCGGCAAGTTGGTTTGAAACATGGTCAAGCCGTGAAACGATTACGCTTACTACAAGCGGTATTACAAAGTCAAACCACTGGTAACTCTGTCAGTGAAATGTTGCAAACCATTTCTAATTTATCGTATTCGTTGTAGCAATCAATTCAGTTTGAGAGTGGTGTCCAAGTAAACACGTGTCTCGCCGTCCCGTTGATTAAAACCTCAACGGTTTTGTTTTTTATCTCGACGCGATAGGAGTGCCGGACATAATGATAACTAGTTTCTTTCAAAAGAGAGAAAGTATTTTGTCTGGTATTAAAACTGTAGACTCTTAAATATAAAGTAGCTCCACGCCGCGCTGATATCACAAATTCTTCTGTATCAGTGGAACTATTTAAATTACCAATGGCTGGCTGGCGCCAATGTAATTCCGGAGACAATCTGATTTTTTCAAGAACATCTCCCGTAGTAGTGTACATGTGCATACTGGAACCAGAGCGTCGTTTCAACGCCAAAACGTAAGTGCTGCGTTTTATGTTGACCAATCTCACAATTACACCACCTTCATTAAAGGCATCCCATTGTTTAATAAGAACATTGTTATTATCGTAAATACTAATAGTACCAGGACCTTGTTTGGTACCGGTTACATACTGTACTGGCCCATTATATTTTTCATTGTCATTAGTGACATAACCAATTGGAACGGTATATGAACAAATCGACACGGTGATATCTGGATTGCCTAAACCATCTTGATCGCCGTCTTTATAGTAGGTTTGATTGGCAGAAATAGTGGCATCAGCATCATTACAGTCTGTGCCAATAATGCTGCCGTCGTTATCATAATCATTATCATTGGTATCAGTGCTATTAGTGACATAGCCAGCTGTGACCGTCATCGAACAAACCACTGAGGTGGTAGCGAGATCACCTAAACCATCCAAATCAGCATCACGGTAATAGGTTTGATTAGAGTGAACGGTGGCATCAGCATCATTACAGTCTGTGCCAATAATGCTGCCGTCGTTATCGTAATCATTATCATTGGTATCAGTGCTATTAGTGACATAGCCAGCCGTGACCGTCATCGAACAAACCACTGAGGTGGTAGCGAGATCACCTAAACCATCCAGATCAGCATCACGGTAATAGGTTTGATTAGCATAAACTGTCGCATCAGCATCATTACAGTCTGTGCCGGTAAACAGGCCAGTAGCACCAGCTCGACCATCACCATCTACGTCTATATAGAGATAACTAAGATAAGCCGCCCCAGCGTTGGAAGCTGCATCATCATTGTTTGGTCCACCTAAAATAATATCCGCAAAACCGTCATTATTTACATCACCCGCCGAAGCCACAAAATTTCCAAGTAAATCGCCAGCCACCTCACCGGTAAATTCAATGGCGGTAGATAATGAAGTACCAGTTGTAAAAGCAGCCGACTGTCCATAAATAAGATAAGTTGCACCGGCACTAACACCAGTATCGTCATTGCGTAGTGCTCCGATTAAGATATCGTCATAACCGTCATTATTAACATCTCCGGCCGAACCCACGGATAAGCCAGTATTATCACTGGCCGTCTTACCGATAAATTTTATTGCTGTAGACAGTGAAATATCTGTGACAAAATTGGCACTTTGCCCATAAATCAAATAAACCCACCCGGCCCACAGAGAAGCATCACCAGTATCAGTGGCGCCGACTAACATATCATCATAACCGTCATTATTAACATCTCCCGCTGAAGCCACGGCAATACCAGCATAATTGTACTCAGCTTCACCGGTAAACTCTACTGCCGTGGATAAAGACCCACCGGCTAAAGTACCGCTTTGACCATAAATTAAGTAAGCAGCCCCAGCATACGCGGCGGCATCACTATTGGCGTAGGCTCCAATTAACATATCATAGTAACCATCATTATTTACATCACCCGCGGAATTTACTGACCAACCGGCATAACTGCTCGCATTTTCACCAGTAAACTTTTTAGCCCAGGCTGAGCCTAACGAACCGCCATCTAGCTGAGCCGCCTGACCATAAATCAAATAGACCGCCCCGGCACTCGCACCACCAAAGTCATTACCCCGAGCACCGATTAAAATATCATCATAACCATCATTATTAACATCACCGGCGGACGCGACAGAATTTCCAGCCGCATCACTGGCCACTTCACCGGTAAATTTTAC